>JASHOO010000464.1 GCA_030041035.1 Bryobacteraceae bacterium
CGCGCGGATCAGCATGCATTCGATTTCGGGATCGTCAATGGCGGGGAAATAGGAACGTGTGCTGGTGGTGATGTTATAGCCGGCGCGGCGAAACAGATCGATGGTGGCGGTTTCCAGGCTGCCTTTGGGAAGGCCCAGCTTGAGTTTCATTGCCCGCCTCCATAGACAGAGGCGGGATCGTATGTGCGCGCTTCCGATTCCACCCAAGCGCCATTCACCAGCCGGCGATAGAAGCAGCTTTGATAGCCGTTGTGGCACACGCCCGGGCCTCGCGGTTCCACGCGCAGCAGCACCGCATCGCGATCGCAGTCGGTCGAAATTTCTTTCACCACCAGGCGATGTCCGGAGGTCTCGCCCTTGAGCCAGAGTTTCCGCCGCGAGCGGCTATAAAAGGTGGCAAAGCCGGTTTCGACGGTCTTGCGGAACGCCTCCTCGTTCATAAAGCCGACCATCAGGACGCGGCCGGTGGCGTGATCCTGAATGACCGCCGTGACCAGCCCGTCCGATTTTTGAAAATCCAGATCCATACTCTAGGGCCAATAAAAAAGCCCGCCAGAACCGCGGCGGGCGTCCTTTCCGATTTCGCTCTGAGAAATTTAGAGGCGCGCCCGTCGCATATTGCGGTTCCGGTGATGATGATGCCGGGCGACGGAAGCGGAATTCATAAACCAAATACTATAGCAGAACCCGCTACTCCTGTTCCAGATCGAGGTACATCAAGCGCCCATCGCGCTCGATTTGCAGGATGGTGGGGTCGCCGGGCTTGTGCTTGTCAAGAGCCGCGCGCAACGCGGCAACGGAGGTGATGGGCTCGCTGTCCACGGCGTGAATCACATCGCCGGGATTGAGTTCGGTCGAATAAGGGGAGCCGGCGGCGCGGGCCGCGACCACGACACCGTAGGGTTTCCGCAAGTCCGGCAACATTTGGGCAACTTGCTGATTAATCTCGATGCAGAGAATTCCCAGCCGGTTCACGATGTTCTTTTCCGGATCTACCATGTCGGCGAAACGCTGCGGGTCGTCTTGCCGCTCGATGACCTTGACCTTGAAGGTGAGCTTCTCAGCGCCACGCTGGACTTCGAGGGCGACGGTTTCTCCGACCGGCTTACGGTAGAGATGCACGGCGAGCTGCCGCGCATTTTCCATGACTCTGCCATCCAGGCTGAGCACCACGTCGCCCGGCTTCAATCCGGCCTTATCCGCTGGGGAATCCGGTTCGACGTCGCCGAGCACCACGCCCCAGTCCTTGGGCAAATCCAGGCCGGCCGCGAGCGCGGGCGTGATCGTTTGCGCGTAAACGCCGATCTGGCCCCGGTGCACGTGGCCTTCTTTACAGAGTTGCTCCACCACCGTGCGGACTACATTGCTCGGAATGGCGAATCCGATCCCTTCGCTGCCTCCTGATTGCGAAATGATGAACGTGTTGATGCCGACTACGCGGCCATCGGCATCGAGCAACGGACCGCCACTATTACCCGGATTGATCGGAGCGTCGGTCTGGATGTACAGCATGGGGTCATCCGTCTTGATCTGACGGCCCGTCGAGCTGACGACGCCCATGGTGACGGAGTTGGAAAGCCCCAGCGGATTACCAAACGCGAGCACGAGCTGTCCCTGCCGGAGCTGCTCGGAATCGCCGAACTCCAGAACCGGCAGGTCGGTACGATCAATCTTCAGCACGGCCAAATCACTGTCGCGATCGATACCCACGATCTTCGCTTCGAGCTTCGGTCCCGAGGCGCGCATGACCGAATGGCCGGAAGCGTGCTCGCGCAGTTCTCCGAGTTGGACCTGGACCTGCCGTGAACCCTTGACCACGTGAGCATTGGTCACGATGTAACCATCGGCGCGGAAGATCACACCCGAACCGGTGCTCTTCTGCCTGGTAAGCAGGGCGGTCTCGCCGGATTCGTCCTCGTCATTCAGCACGAAGCCCGTGGAAAACACCTGCACCACCGCACGGCCGGCGTGTTGTGACAACGATTCGAGCGACGCACTTAACTCGTGCAAGGCGTCGGGCGGCGTGTGTCCAGCCGCCTTACCGGTTTCCTGCGCCTGCGCCAAGCCGGCGAAGAAGAGGAGAACAACGAGGGACAAATTTAGAAGCTGCATACGCTGATTGTTGTCGAATGACCCACCTGTATACTTAGATGCCTCGATCCCGGCATCCGGTAACACTTTATTCTTGCTTTATTCCTTTCCGGAACAACTCCCGGCTGCTCAAGGGCCTCGGCCATCGTTTTATGATAAGGGACATTGTGCATAAAACTATCTGTTTCATGTTGATGCTGGTGTCGTGCGTGTGGGCGGCGGACGACATCAGCGAGCGCGCCCGCGGCATCCAATCTGAGGTCATCGGGATCGACAGCCACATCGACACCATGCAGCGGGTGCTGATGGAGCATGTGGATCTGGGGCAGAGACTGCCGGGGGGCGAAGTCGACCTGCCCCGCCTGCGCGAAGGCGGCATGCACGCGCCTTTCTTCGCCCTCTGGGTGCCGACATTTTATAGAGGGTCGGAAGCCGTGCGCCGCACGCTCGATCTGCGCGACGCCATGCAGAGCGTACTGGACCGCTACCCGGACCAGATTGAGTTGGCGCTCACCGCCGCCGATGTGGAGCGCATCGTGCATGCGCACAAGATCGCGGCGGTCCTGACCATCGAAGGCGGCCACCAGATCGACGACGATCTTGCCGTTTTGCGCATGTACCAGCGAATGGGCATCCGCTCCATGACGTTGACGCATTTCCGCAACAACGACTGGGCGGACTCCTCCACCGACACGCCGGTGCACAACGGCCTCACGGAATTCGGCAAGGAAGTGGTGCGCGAGATGAACCGCATCGGTATGATTGTTGACGTTTCACATGTTTCCGACAAGACCTTTTACGATGCGCTGGCCGTGAGCACCAAGCCGGTGATCGCATCGCATTCCTCCTGCCGTGCGCTGTCGAGCCTTCCGCGCAACATGACGGACGACATGCTCCGGGCACTCGCCCAGAACGGTGGAGTGGTGGGAATCAATTTCGGCAGCGGCTTCCTCAGCCAGAAAGAAGCGGACAAGACGCTGCGCGACATCAATCAATTTGGCGGATTGGAGCCGAACCTCACCGGCAAGGCACTGGACGATTACAGCACGCAGATTCACCTCCACGACGATTGGGCCCACCCCAAGCCAACCACGGCGACGCTCGACGACGTGGTAGCGCACATCGATCATGCGGTGAAGGTTGCGGGCATCGACCACGTGGGGATCGGCAGCGATTATGACGGCATCGCCGAGGTGCCGATCGGCCTGGAAGACGAATCCAAGATGCCGGCCCTGACCGCTGCGTTGCTCAAGAAGGGTTATAGTGAGTCGGATATCAAGAAGATCATGGGTGAAAACACTTTGCGGGTGATGCGGGAGGTGATTGGAAAATGAGAATGCTGCTGCTTCTGGCCGCGCTGCCGCTGGCATTGGCGGAGCGAACGGTCGAACCCACATTTCTGCACCGTTATCTGCCGGAGGTGCAAGCGCAGAAATCCGACATCACAACAGCCACGTGCCATTACAAGCCTGCATTTGGCGCCGGCGATTCGCAAGCTCACGTGGCGCGCGGTGTAGCGCGTTTCGGCGAGATCGACGTGGATGCCGGCGGTAACTGCGAAGCCGTTACCTACTCCGCTGAAGAGCAAGCGTACGTGGTTTTGGATGGCGGCGGAAGCCTGGACTATGGGGACGAGAAGCTGACGCTGCACAAACACGACTTCCTGTATCTGCCGCCCGGTGTGCGCCACGCAGTCGCCAGCGCGACTGGAGTGCGCATCATCGTCATGGGATTCAAGATGCCGGCGAGCGTGCACGCGACGCCGCCCGCGAAACCGCAGATTGCCAACTTCGATGATGTGAAATGGCAGCCGGTCTCCGGCCATCCGGATACCGTGCTGTATCAACTCCTGATGGGCGACACCCACAGCAAGCGTGACAGGATTGCAGCCGGACAAGAGCTCATCAGCCTGTTCATCATGGAATTTCAGCCGGGGGGAACGAATTTTCCGCATCACCACGAAAACGCGGAAGAGATCTACCTGGTGCTGGATGGCACCGGCGACATGGTGGCGGGCGGCGGCATGGACGGCATCGAAGGCCGCCATCCGGCGCGAGCCGGGGACGCGTATTTCTTCCGCCTCAACTGCACGGTGGGTTTCTACGCGTCGCCCGACGCTGCGCCGAAGGCTCGCATCCTGGCCGTGCGGTCGCTCTATCCATTTACGCCACAGGAACCCTAGCCGCCACGTGTTCCCCAAAATGTGGAACACTGATGGACTATGCAATCCGCCTCGTCGGCCGGGACCGCGAAAACCGCCAACGGCGCCTGGTATAAAGCGCTCAACGGCTATCACTGGTGGGTGCTGATCGTCGCTTCCTGCGGCTGGATGTTCGACACCATGAACCAGCGCATCTTTGTGCTGGCGCGCGGTCCGTCGATGAGAGACCTGCTGCCCGCCGGACTGGCGGCGGCCGATGTCACCTGGTACAGCGGAATTGCGACCTCCATCTTCATGCTGGGATGGGCGGTGGGCGGGCTGTTTTTCGGCATCATGGGCGATCGCTGGGGGCGGGCCAAGACCATGATGCTGACCATCCTGGTCTACTCTATTTTCACCGGCCTCTCGGCTCTCTCGCAGAACCAGTGGGACTTCATGGCGTACCGCTTCCTCACCGGGCTGGGTGTAGGCGGTGAGTTTGCGGCGGGCGTGACGCTGGTGGCCGAGGTGATGCCGGAGGTGGCGCGCGCGCACGCATTGGGCAGTTTGCAGGCGCTCTCGGCCATCGGCAATGTCATCGGCTCCGCCATCAGCTTCGTGGTGCTGCCGCTCGGCTGGCGCTGGATGTTTCTGGTCGGGGTAGTGCCTGCCATCCCGGTGATCTTCATTTTCGGCAAAGTGAAGGAGCCGGAGGGCTGGCAGAAGATTCATGATTCGGTAGCTGCCGGCGGCGACCGCAAGCAGCTTGGCTCCATCAAGGATCTCTGGACGAATCCGCGATGGCGGAAGAACACGATCCTCGGCCTGCTTCTGGCGGTTTCCGGCGTCATCGGGTTGTGGGGAATCGGTTTCTGGTCGCCGGAACTGATTCACGAGGCCTTGAGGGACCAACCGCTCGCGCGGCAAAACTGGTATGTCAGCATGGGTACCTTGCTCCAGGACGTCGGCGCATTTATTGGGATTTGGATCTTCACGGTAGTGACGGCTAAGGTCGGCCGGCGACCGGCGTTTGTCATGTCTTTCTTATTGGGCATGGCTGCGGTGGTCATGACATTCGGTCTGCTGCACAGACCATCGGAAGTGCTGTGGATGGTCCCCATGCTGGGCTTCTGCACGCTGCTGGTGTTCGGCGGCTATTCGATCTATTTCCCGGAGCTGTACCCCACGCGGCTGCGCAGCTCGGGCGTAGGCTTCTGTTACAACGTCGGGCGGGTCATTGCGGCAGCGGGTCCGTTTACACTGGGCGGGCTGACTGTGTTCTTCCACAACAGCGGTTTTGCCGCACCTTTCCGCGCGGCGGCCATTGCCCTTTCCGCCATCTATCTGCTGGGCGTGGTCGCCATGCTCTTCGCACCCGAGACCGCGGGCCAGCCGCTGCCCGAGGAGTGAGGCGGCAGCCAAGCAGCATGCCGATGTGGCTGCGCTCCAATGCCGCGATGAGCGTTTGTCTTTTCGGTTTTGTGTTTCTCACGCACCTGCTGAGCCGCGTAGCGCAGTCCTCCGATTCTTTTTGGACCGTGCCGGTGATGCTCAGCATGCTTTCCAAGGGCGACACAAACCTCGACGAATATCCCCAGTTATTGCGTGAAAGACGATACCAGGGAGTGGAGTGCGTCACAGCCACCTACCAAGTAACCCCTATCGACAGAATTTCGGGCTGCCCGGCTGGAAGCCACTATTACTACTGGTATCCGATCGGCACTCCCGTGGTTGCGTTCCCTTTGCTGGTAGCCACCGACGCTGCTCTGCGCGTCGTGGGGCCGCCGGCCGATCGTCTGATTGGCAATCGCGCCGGTTCGGTAGCGACGGCGTTTCTCCGAAGAGATTATCTGGCGTCCCACCTTTTGGTTGAGATCCTGCTGGGCTCCATCATCGTGGCGCTCGCTACTGTGCTCTTGTTCCTAACGGCCCGCATGTATCTGGGCGTGGCCGGCTCGGTGGTGCTGGCCTTGTTGTTCGCTTTTGGAACCTCGGCCTGGTCTACAGCCAGCCGCGCGCTTTGGCAGCACGGACCCGACATGTTGATGCTCAGCGCCGCCCTGTACTTCCTCTCACTCGCGACTCACCGGCCTGCGGTGCTGTCGTGGTCCGCAGCGCCGCTCATGTTGGCCTATTTCATCCGGCCCACCTCGAGCATCATCCTGGCGGCGGTGGGCGCTTACGTGCTGATTCATCACCGCCGTCAGTTCCTGGCGTGGCTGTTGGTTGCCGCGGCCACGGCGGTGCCCTTTCTGGCCTACAATTTCCGTATCTATCATCGGCCGCTGCCATCGTATTTTTTGCTCAGCTTGTTCCTGGCACCTACACCCGCCAACCTGGGACGCATTCTCAACGGATTTGCGGGCACCATCCTGAGCCCTTCACGCGGCCTGTTCATCTTTTCTCCGTTTCTGCTCTTCTCTCTGGCCGGTGCGTGGCTCAGTTTTCGCCGGAAGTGGATGACGCCGCTAACGTACTACCTGGCCGCGGCGGTCGTGCTGCACTGGGTCGCCATTTCCGACTTCGCTTACTGGACCGCCGGCTACTGCTACGGCCCGCGCCTGTTTGTCGACGTACTGCCGCTGTTCCTGTACTTTCTGATTCCGGCGTTCCTATGGCTCCATCTCGACCAGCCGCGCCGCCTGCGCAGCCTGGCTTTCTACCTATGCGTTCTCGTTAGTCTCTTCATTCAATACCGGGGCGCGATGTATTGGGCTCCATACGAGTGGAACGCATCCCAACCCGATATGACCGCCCATGCGTGGGACTGGCGGGATCCGCAGTTCCTCCGGGGCGTTTTTGACAAATCTCAGAAATGAGTCTCTTATGAAAGCTTCCGCCGTGCTCTTGCTTTTGACCGCTGTTTCAGGTCAAGCCCAGTACGATCTCGTGCTCAAGGGCGGCCACGTGATCGACCCCGGAAACGCAATTGACCGCCAGATGGATGTGGCCATCACCGGCGACAAGATCGCCGCCGTCGCGCCGGAGATCAATGCCTCCGACGCCAAGAAGCTGGTGGATGTCCACGGGCTCTATGTCACCCCGGGTCTGGTCGACATCCATACCCACTTGTTCTACACGACCGGTGCTGCCGGCGCCTGGGCAGGAGACCTGGGTGTTCAGCCGGATGCGTTCAGTTTTCGTACCGGGGTTACCACGATGGTGGATGCCGGCAGCTCGGGCTGGCGGGGCTTCGAAACCTTTAAGTTCTTCGTGATCGATCGCGCCAAAACGCGAGTATTGGCGTTCATCAACATCTCCGGGCTGGGCATGGTAACCGACGCCGCCGAGCAGGAGCCAAGCGAAATGCAGCCCGAACTGGTGGCGCAAATGGCGAAGAAGCATCGCGACGTCATCGTCGGCGTGAAGACCGCGCACTATCAAAAACCGGACTGGACGTCGGTCGATCGCGCCATCGAGGCCGGCAAACTGGCCGGCATTCCCGTAATGGTCGATTTCGGCTGGTTTCTTCCTGAGCGCCCCTATTGGCAGCTTGTCACCGAGCGCCTTCGTCCCGGCGACATCACCACGCACTGTTTCCGGGCGCCGGTTCCGTGGGTCGATGAAAATGGCAGGCTCTACGATTATCTGCGGCGAGCGCGCGCCAGGGGCGTGATCTTCGACGTGGGGCACGGCGGAGGAAGCTTTGTCTTTCGCAATGCGGTGCCGGCGGTCGCGCAGGGTTTCTATCCCGATTCCATCTCCACCGATTTGCACGGCGCCAGCATGAATGCCGGCATGATGGACATGCCGACCACGATGTCGAAGTTTCTGGCCATGGGTGAGCCGCTGGTGGAAGTGATCCGGGAATCGACCATCAACCCGGCCAAAGAAATTCAGCATCCGGAACTCGGACACCTCACCGTGGGCGCAGCGGCGGATGTCGCGGTGTGGAACCTGCGTACCGGTGATTTCGGATTTATCGACGCCGCCGGCGGCAAGTTCAGCGGCAAACAGCTTCTGGAGTGCGAAATGACGCTGCGCGACGGGCAAGTCGCCTGGGACCGCAACGGCCTCGCCGGAACCGACTACCGCAAGCTCGGTCCGGCCTACGGCGTGCGTGATGTCGAACGCATCGTTCCGCCACCCAGGTAGATTTGCGGATTTGACGCCGGCTTCGCTAAACTCTGCTTGAGAGTTTGCCGCTGACCGTCCTTGCCTGAACCTTTCTGACGAGTCCGGCCGCACTCCGCGGCCGATGAAACCCCTCGAAGTGTGCGGAAAGGTACGGGAATGTCCCTGGAAATGTTTGGTTGGAATGCCCATTTTGAAAGCGAGTTTGTGCGTGTTTGCGAAACATGCGCGGAACCGGCGCGTGGCTCTTGCCGATCGTGACCGGTTCCTGGTCTGGACCCGATCCGGCGAGGCTGAAGCGACCGTCAGCGGGCGCCTGCGGCACCTCTCCGAAGATTGGCCCGTGGTGGGTGACTGGATCGCGCTCGAAGAAGGCTGCCGCATTGCCCGCGTCGTTCCGCGCCGCACGGCATTCTCACGTAAGCAGCCCGGTGACGCAACACGCGAACAGGTGATTGCCGCCAATATCGATGTTCTGTTCGTCGTTTGCGGGTTGGATGGCGACTTCAACCTCCGCCGGATAGAGCGCTACTTGCTGCTGGCCTGGGAGAGCGGCGCGAAACCGATCCTGGTTTTGAATAAGTCCGACGTTTGCGCGGATGTCGCCGAAGCCGCCGGGAGCGTCGCCGACGTGGCCTCGGGCACGCCGGTTCTCGCGGTCAGCGCGCGCGAAGGCTGGGGTGTGCCGGCCCTCGAACAACATTTGCAACCGGCTCGTACCGCGGCGTTCATCGGCTCCTCAGGCGCGGGCAAATCCACGCTGGTGAACCGCCTGTTAGGGCGCGACGAGCAACGCGTTCAGGAGGTGCGCGCCGGTGACAGCCGCGGCCGCCACACCACCGTCCGCCGCGAGCTGTTTCTTGCACCCGGCGGCTGGTTGCTCATCGATACACCCGGCCTGCGCGAGCTCCAATTGTGGGCCGGCGCCGACAGTCTCGACGCCGTGTTTCCCGACATCGCCGATCTCGCCGCCGGTTGCCGTTTTCGCGATTGCCGCCACCAGGGCGAGCCGGGCTGCGCCGTAGCGGCCTCCCGGATCGACCAAGCCCGCCTGGCCAATTACACTAAATTGCAACGCGAGCTTGCGCACCTGGATCGCAAACTCGATCAACGCGCCGCGCAGGAGGAAAAGCGCCGCATCAAGCGCATCCATCGTGCCATGCGCCGCGACTACCGGCGCTGACACCTGGAACCTGACACCTGAAACCTGTCTTTACACTACCCCT
>JASHOO010000465.1 GCA_030041035.1 Bryobacteraceae bacterium
GGGCACGTCGGTGCTGCAAACTTTCAGCAGGAACCAACTGGCGGCAATAGGGGCGGATCCATGCTCGGGCGCTTCGCCGACGGGCGGATGTTTGGCATACAATCCCAACGCGCCGATGTTCGATCTGCTTAGCTATAACGCGCCGAGCAATTCAGGAGCGGGAAACCCGCAGAATGCCTACTCAACCGTGGAGCGGGTGGATTACAACCTGAGCGACAGAACGCTGATCTATGCGCGTTACGCGCTCTATAGCGAGGTCGATACCCCGGGCGGAGTTTCAAACAGCCCCTACGCCGGAGACAATATCGGGCAAACGATCTTCAACAATAGCCTGATTGTTTCCATGACGCACACGTTCTCGCCCAGTTTCGTTTCCCAATCGAAACTCGATTTCAATCGGTTCAACAATGTGCAGCCTCTGCCGCAAAACGGGGTAGTACCTTCTTATTACCTCGGCAACGCCACCTCCGGGACCTCGCTCGGACCTTACCTGGTCTCCTTGCCGGGCGATGAACCTTCGAGCCCCGGCACTGGCGGTTATCCGTTTGGCGGGCCACAAAACTTCGGAGAGGGCTACCAGGATCTGAGCTACACAAAGGGAAAGCATGAATTCCGATTCGGCGGGGACGTGGTTTACCTCCGCGATAACCGCAGCTACGCTGCCTACAACCAGGCAAACGAAATCTTCGGCAGTACCATCAGCCAGGGAATGGACAATTTCCTGGCCGGGCAGCTTTATTCATATAACGCCGCGATCAACCCGGACGGCAAATTTCCATGCGTCAATGGAGTGCAGACGCCGGCCTGCACCGTCAATCTTCCTATCGGCCCGCCGGATTTTGAGCGTAGCAACCGGTATCACGAAGGCGGGCTGTACTTCCAGGATTCCTGGAAGGTCGCTCGCAACGTAACCGTGAACCTCGGCTTACGGTGGGAATATTATGGAGTCCAGCACAATGTAAACCCGAATCTGGATTCGAACTTCTATACCGCCAATAATTCGAATGTGTTTGAAGCGATCGCCCAGGGTCAGGTGGAGACTACTCCCAATAGTCCGATCAAGGAACTCTGGCAACCGAGTTGGCACAACTTCGCGCCGCGCGTCGGTGTGGCATGGGACATTTTCGGCGACGGTAAGACAGCTTTCCGCGCCGGTTACGGTATCGGCTACGAGCGCAATTTCGGCAATGTGACGTTCAACGTCCTGTTCAACCCCCCCAACTTCGAAGTAGTGGATCTCATTGCCGGCAGCAACATCGCAAGCATCCCTGCCACGTCTTCGAACGCCGGGCCGCTGTCTGGAACCAGCGGATCGGTCGCGCTGCCCCAGGCCGAGCTTCGTTACATCCAAAACAATATTCCGCAAGCGTACGCTCACTTGATGAGCGCGTCGATGGAGCATCAATTCGGCAATAGCATGCATTTGGAAGTTGACTACTCCGGCTCGATCGGCGTAAATCTCTACGACATCGGTTATTTCAACGCCCCAGGCCAAGGCAATTACTATCTGGGAATTCCTTGCAATCCGGCCCAAACTCAAAGCGGCGGGCCAGATGGCTGTACAGCCGTTCTCAACAATCAATACGGCCTGATCAATCGCCGGGGCGCCGCCGGTTATTCCAATTACAACGCCATGAATGTCCGCTACGATATTCAGGACGTCAAGCATACGGGCCTGACGCTACGCATGAACTACACCTGGAGCCACGCCCTTGATGAACTAAGCGACACTTTCAGTAGCTCCTATAATCAATTCAATCTTGGCTACACCGACCCCGTCCAGCCCAGCGTGGATTACGGCAACGCCGAGTTTGATAACCGGCACCGTATCGCCCTCGCCGCGATCTACGATATCCCGTTTGCGCGCGGCATGAAGGGTCCGATGCGGAGCATTCTGGACGGCTGGGAATTCGCGCCGGTGCTGACCGCTCGCACGGGCCCTCCCTATACGATTTACGACCTAACCGACCAGGCGGGAGGGTATATCTATTCCCGCCTGGTGGCGAACCAGGTGGTGCCGGTCAACGGCAACGTGTTTGAAAATGCCGGTCCGAATACATTCAACATCTTCGATTTCAGCCAGATCGCTATTTCACACTACGTCAGTCCGATAACCGGAAACTCCGACTTTGGTCCCTTTCCGGCGAACATGACCGGGCGCGATTATTTCCACAGCCCCGGCGTGGTCAACCTGGATTTCGGCCTTTACAAAAATGTCAGGGTAACCGAGCACATGTCGCTGCAGTTACGGTTGGAAGCTTTCAATGCGCTGAATCACTCGAACCTGTACGTGAATTGGGGTTCGGCATACATCGATGGAAACTCGGGCTTCATCACGGCGAGCTACGGTCTGATCCCCAACACGACTCCGCAGTTGTACGAGAACCGCAACATTCAGTTGGGCGCCAAGTTCATATTCTAAGCGCTCCTATTCAATGAGGTTGTAACTCACGGACGGGCTTCCGGGCCCGTCCTTTTTTTGTCTGCGCCCCTGATTCTTTGGCCCCTGTATAATCGTGAACAGGCCGCCTTCACATGAAGAACCGCTTTTTGTACGGCTCGGCACTGGTTCTGCTGATCATCTCGGCGACGCTGGTGATCTGGCAGGGCTCGTTCGATTTCGGTGGTTTGCGGCCCAGTGATCCCCAGCAGACCTTCACCTTCTGGGCGGTATCGATCCTCATTTTCCTGCTGATGGTGACACTGGGCTTTATGCTCGTGCGCATCGGCGTGAAACTCTACATCGAGCGC
>JASHOO010000051.1 GCA_030041035.1 Bryobacteraceae bacterium
TTTGATCAGCCAGGACGACCGCGTCACCCAGAGGGCGAATCATCGTCAGCGCGGCCGCGCCGGCGGTTGTTCCTAAGAAACTGCGTCGCGAAGTAGCCACAGGATGCCTCAGAATTATGAATCGTTCATCGTTTCCTCCGCTCTGCCTTGGAACATGAAGAGCGGATGGAATGTTGTGTCAAACGGCATAAGCCGTATTTAAGCATGGACGGAAAGTTCTTGCCGGTCAGTTGATCGGACGTAGCCTGTTGGTCGACAGCGGCAACGCGCGCCACAGGGCTTCGCATCCGAGCGTGCGTGAGCAACCCGAATCGTCTTGCGGCGCGAGGGCTCGCCAATCTGAACTTGACGCGCATCCTCTCGTCGCCATAAGCTAAGAATTCTTGGTATGGGACGCAAGGCGCATAAAAACGATTCGCTGCCCGGTTCACTGGACATGTTAATTCTGCGGACGCTGTCGCGGCGCGACCTCCATGGATACGGCATCGTCCAGTTCATTCAACAATCGTCCGACAATGAGCTCCTCGTCGAGGAGGGCTCGCTGTACCCCGCTCTCCAGCGGCTGGAGCTAAACGGCTGGATCGACGGTGTCTGGGGCGTGACGTCGAATAATCGGCGGGCGAGGATCTACAAGATCACGGCGGCTGGCCGCAAACAGCTCGCCGTTGAAACTGGGAAGTACGCCAAACTCACGTTGGCGATCGCGCGCGTGATGGGAGCGGAGTGACGGACGTGTTACGACGGCTGAGGTATTGGATAGAAAGCGCCAGGCGCAGCGCGGCGCTGCGTGAGGAAATGGAACTACACCTTGCGGAAAAAGCCACGGAACTTGAAGCAGACGGTATGACGGCGGAGCGCGCCCGGGATGAAGCTCACCGGCGGTTTGGCAACGTCGCACTGAAGCACGAAGAGTCACGAGAGATTTGGTTGACACGGTTTTGGTCGGAACTTGGTCAGGATGTCCGCTATGGCTGCCGCACCATGACCGCCAACAAGGCGTTTAGCGCGCTCGCGGTCTTGTCGCTGGCGCTCGGCATCGGCGCCAATACCACGATCTACAGCTTCATGGAGTCGATTCTGTTGCGCTCGCTGCCGGTGGCCGATCCCGAGTCGCTGGTGGTCTTGAATTGGCGTAGCCGGCCGCCCCGGGACGGCAGCAAGGAGTCGGTCCACGTCATGCACGGGGTACAAGGTCTTGCCTGGCCGGGCGACAAAGGCGCCATGGTCAGCGGGATGTTCCCATACGGGGCATTCGAGAGGATTGGCGAGACGCTTCGCGAGGAGAATCCCGTCTTTTCCACGCTCTTCGGATACTTCAACGCACTACACCGTAACCTGGCCATCCGCGGGCAGGCCACGAGCGCCGGCACGGAGTACGTCACCGGCGAGTATTTTCGCGGCCTGGCAGTGTCGCCGGCTGCTGGACGTCTGATCGACTCCGAAGACGACCGTCCAGGCGCGGCGCCGGTCGCCGTCATCAGTTTTGCTACGAGCCAAAATCGCTTTGGAGGACCGCCGAATGCGATTGGACAGTCGATTCTCGTCGATAACGTGCCCTTCACGGTGATCGGCGTGGCGCCGCCGGAATTCTTCGGAGTCGATCCTGCGGCGGCGCCGGACCTCTACCTTCCGTTGCACACGAATCTGCTCGTGGACGGTGCCCAAGCGGCTCGTATGTATCCCGACGGAAACTTCTACTGGATCGAAATGATGGGCCGCCTGCGTCCCGGCGTCAGCATGGCCCAGGCGCAGGCAGTGCTGGCTCCCCGTTTCCATCAATGGGTTGCCACCACCGCGACGACCGACGGTGAGCGCGCCAAACTCCCCGCGCTGATGCTGAATCCCGGCGCCGCCGGTCTGGGTAGTTTGCGCCGCCAGTATTCCAAGCCTCTGTACGTGCTCCTGACGATGGTGGGATTGATCCTGGCGATTGCGTGCGCGAACATCGCCAATCTGCTGATGGCAAGGGCCGCCGCGCGACGCCGCGAAATGGCCGTCAGGCTCAGCCTGGGAGCGGGACGGTTCCGCGTCGTGCGCCAGTTGCTTACCGAGAGTGTGATGCTGGCGTCGCTCGGCGGAGCATTCGGGGTCTTGTTTGCGATCTGGGGCGTGCGAACGCTGACGCTTCTGCTCTCCAACGGGCAGGAGAACTTTACGCTGCACGCGGAATTGAACTGGAAGGTGCTGGGCGTGACGGCGGCGCTGTCCGTGGTTTGCGGCCTGTTATTTGGTCTCGCTCCAGCGATTCAGGCGACGCGTCCGGACGTCATGCCCGCGCTAAAGAATGGACGCGGGGAGGGACCCCGCCGCCGCGTGCAGCACGTTCTGATGGTCGCCCAAATCGCATTCTCTTTTCTCATCCTGGTCGCCGCGGGTCTGTTTGTCCGGACACTCAACAACCTGCACTCCGTCCAACTGGGATACGCTCGCGAGAACATCCTTCTGTTCTCGCTGAATGCGCGCCAGGCCGGGCATCGCGACCCGGAGATCGCCACTTTTTACGCGAATCTGCGTAAGCGTTTCGAATCGATCCCCGGCGTGAGCAGCGCGACGCTTTCGCAATCCTCGATCATCAACGCCGCCCGCGCCGGGCAGGCAATCAAGGGGACGATGAAGATCGGCGCGGTTACCTTGGATGGCGTACGCGTCATGTCCGCCGGACCGCGTTTCTTCACGACGATGCAGATTCCGATCCTGGCCGGGCGTGAGATTGACGACCGCGACCAACCGGGCTCCCGGCCGGTTGCAGTGATCAGCGAGCGGCTGGCGCAAACTTACTTCGGGAACGAGAATCCGGTGGGCAGGCGCATCACGCTCCCTGACGAGAAGCTCGATCTCGAAATCGTCGGCGTGTCGGCTAACCTGAGGTATGGTGGTCTGAAAAATGAAGAGGAGAGTGCAATGACCGTGTTCGTAGCGGTCAGCCAGTTTTCTCCGGACCGGGTGACCTACGCGTTGCGCACTGCCGGTGATCCGCTGAGGTATGTCCACAGTGTGGATGAGATCGTGTGGCAGGCGGATTCCCGCATACCCGTCACCAACGTGGTCACACAAGCTGCGGAAATCGATCGGACGATCAGCCACGAAGTCATGTTCGCCAAATTGTGCACGGGTTTCGCGGTTCTCGCTCTCCTGATCGCGTGCGTGGGGCTCTACGGAACGATGTCGTACAACGTCGCGCGGCAGACCGGCGAGATTGGAATCCGTATGGCTCTGGGCGCGCGACGGGGCGCCGTGGTCTGGATGGTTCTGCGCCGCGTTCTACTGCTGGCGGCGGTGGGACTCGCGATTAGCGTGCCTGCCGCGTTTATCGCGTCCCGGCTCGTCAAATCGCTTCTGTTCGAGACCCAGCCCAATGATCCGGGAACCCTGGTTCTGGCCGGTGTCGTCCTCCTCAGCGCCGCGATTCTCGCTGGCTATGCGCCGGCAAGGCGAGCGTCCCGAATTGATCCGCTGGCGGCACTGCGGCACGAGTAAGACATGTCCTTCGTATCCCAACGAAGGATGAAAATGTTCCCCCGCGTAGCTCCAGCAGGTACGAGTCAAAAGAATCGTGATAAAGTTTTGATACGGCAGCGAGCTTCTTTGAGTCAGAAGTTGTTTGAAATCAATCGGGCACGTAGCTCAGATGGATAGAGCGGTCGCCTCCTAAGCGACAGGTCGGCAGTTCGAATCTGCCCGTGCCTACCAACCTTCTTTGGTAAGAAATCGTACAATTCCGGCTCAAGGAAATTCCCGAAGTGCCGAACATTCATGTCATGAAAACGGCTTCGGCGGCGCGGTATCTGTGTTCCGAACTGGTAAAAGTCGAGTGGCAAAACAATGCGGGCATGTTTAGCCGCGCCGGTATTCTGGAAGAGATTTGGGTGGATGGCGCGTGCGTGCAGACGCTCGAACCGATGCCGCCGGGCACCCGAGTGTGGATCGTGGCGCGGCGGGCCCTGTTTCGGGGGACACTGACGGATTGCGAGTTTGTGCGCGACGGGTACATCTCGCGAGTCGCCTTTGCCGTGGAGTCACGCTGGTCGCGGGGGAGTTATAAGCCGGAACATATGATGAACACGCTGACGGTGTTGGCACGGTGGCTCAGACAGAATCTGGCGGAAGCGCCGCGGGCGCGGGCGGCGGGTGAGTAGCTGGAAGTTCTTGATGGGCCGTATCCGGTTGCAAAAGTGCTCGCGCGTCGACCCAGATCTGGCGGACAAGATCGGCTGCGGGAACGGGCTTGGCCATGGCGGCCGACTGTCCGGCCCAAACCTGCATGCGATGGTAATCGCCGGTGGCGGCGCCGGCTTGCCGCATGGGTGCAGTGAGACCGCGTTGCACGGGGTAGGGAGCGGGCCGCGGCGCACCGCGGGATTCTGATGCTCGCACATAGTCGGTCCTGATGGCGCGGCCCAGGCGTCCGGTGAAGGCGCGTGTCAAAGTTGTCGCTTCGGGATCGAGGCCATCGAGGGCGTTCGCCCAGGCGGGATGAGTCTGGGCTTCCGGACAGCGCAGAAAGACGGTTCCGAGCATGGCAGCGCTCGCACCCAGAGTTAACGCAGCCGCTACACCGCGGCCGTCGCCGATGCCGCCGGCAGCGATGATGGGCAGATCGATGTGATCGGCCAGACGCGGCAGCAGAGCAAACAGACCCACGCACTGGCGCTCGGCGCCCGCTGGATCGAATGAACCGCGATGCCCACCCGCTTCATAACCCTGCGCAATAATCCCGTCAGCGCCGGCATCGCGCGCGATTTTGGCTTCGGCGAGAGTGGTGACGGTAGCAAACCACGCGATACCGGACTCCTTGAGGCGGCGCACGAACGCTTCAGGAAACACTCCCATGATGGACGAGACCGCAGTCGGAGCGGCCTCGAGAAACGCGTCGCATTGCGCGTCGAAATCGGGCGGGACGGCGTCGCCCGCCGACGGCGGCACGGGCGGACCCCAGGATTCCAGGAACTCTCTAAACCGCGCCTCAGCATCGGGGTCGCGCTGCGGTTTCGGATCGGGAATCCAGACGTTCAACTGAACCGGACCACTCGAGCCGGATCTGAATTCCTGTACCCAAGTTCGGATGCCCGCCGGCGGCGTGAGCAAAGCACCTAGCGCCCCCATTCCACCGGCGTTGGCGACGGCGATCGAGAGGCTCACCGGGCAGGCGCTGGCCATCGGAGCGAGCAGAATGGGAAATTGAAGACCGTACTTGGCGCAGAACGCCGCAGCCCGGTCCAGCGGGCGCGGGATTGCGGCCGGCTCATGAGCCATGTACTCAATATAATCGCTGCGTCGCATGGACAGCTGAAGGAGGGATCGGATAAACTCGGTCGCAGACTTTTTCATGACTGAAGCAGACCTCTACACTTTCCTGGCAAAATGGAGACTTTGATTGCGCGGCTTGCATGTTCTTTTGATGTCGGCGGATGGGCCTCGGGCGAGCAGACGGTGCAATACGAAGGGGAGGCGGAAGAACCGCGATCGCCCGATCTGGAGCGATACCAGCAGATTTATTTCAGCGTCTACCCCGATGGTCCGGCGCGGTTGAGCTGGCCGGGCATTACCTACTTTGTGGTTCGGCCGAAATGGATTCGGTACAGCGACTTTGATCGGAATCCGCCATTGATCCGCGAGTTCACATTTGCAGCCTGAGCGACGAATGCGGATCGACGCGCACCAGCACTTCTGGGATATCAGCAGGTTTCGCTATCCGTGGATGCCTGAGGGTGAGTCGCCGCTGCGGCGAAACTTTTATCCGCGCGATCTGGAACCCATTCTCAAGCGGAACCGGTTCGAGGGGTCGGTAGTGGTGCAGGCGAATGTAACGTTCGACGAAACGCGCTGGTTGCTGGAACTCGCTGAAGCGCACGAGTTCATTCGCGGCGTGGTGGGCTGGGTGAATTTGACGGATCCGCGGCTGGGCGCGACGCTCGATGATTTGCAGCGGCATCCGAAATTCAAAGGCGTGCGTCACCTGGTGCATGACGAGCCGGACGTGAACTGGCTCATGCGCGAAGACGTGCTGGGGGGACTTAAGGAACTGGCGCGGCGCGGAATTCCGTATGACCTGCTGCTGCGGCCGCCGCATTTGCCGCTGGTACCGCGAGTGGCGGAGCGGATTCCCGAGCTGCGCATGGTGATCGATCACATCGCCAAACCGCTGATCGCGGCCCGGCGCATGGACGGCTGGGCGGAGGACATGGAGGCCGCGTCGAGGATTCCACGGGTCTACTGCAAGCTATCCGGCATGATCACTGAGGATGACCCGCGGGGCTGGAAGGCCGAGCATCTGCGCCCCTACGTGCAGCGTGTTTTATCGCTGTTTGGTCCGGACCGGCTGATGTTCGGCAGCGACTGGCCGGTGTGCACGCTCGCTGGGACGTGGAAAGAAGTGCTGGCCGCGTCCACGCAGGCAGTTGGGCCACTCGGGGTGGAAGTGCGCGAGAAACTGTTAGGACGAACGGCGGAGCGGTTTTACGGATTATCAAGCTTCACGGCTTCTTCAACGTAACGGCCAGGCCTTCGCCTTCCATGTAGAAAATGGTTTCAAGATCCGGGCTGGCGGTGACGGCTTTGACGTAATCAGGCACCATGTCGACGTTATGGGCGAGGATGAGGCCGCCGGGACGCACGAGCGGCAGAAGCTTGTGCAGATAGTCGAGGTAGCCGCTCTTGTCGGCGTCGATGAAGGCGACATCGACAGGCCCTTTCAGCTTGGTGACGTTCTCGTGCGCATCGCCTTCGACGATGGTCACCAGTTTCTCCACGCCCGCTTTTTCGAAGTGCTCCCGGGCCATGGACGCGCGCTGGTGATCCAGCTCAAACGTAGTCAGGTGCCCTCCGGTGGCTTGGAGAGCGAGGCAGAACCAGAGTCCGGAATAGCCGGTGGAGGTGCCGATTTCCACGACGGTCTTGGCGCCGGCGGCCTCGGTGAGAACGCGCAAGGCGCGCCCATCCTGGATGGGGACGCTGAGGTAAGTCTGATGCAACTTGACGATTCCGTCGAGCACGGCGAGGATTCTCTTCTCGGCATCGGTTTTTCCGATAAGGGGCGCGTCATATCTCGAGTTGCGAGCCAACTGCTGCGCGTGGCAGGAGGCC
>JASHOO010000466.1 GCA_030041035.1 Bryobacteraceae bacterium
CCCTGGTTGGTTTGAAACATATAGTTGGCCCACCCATATTGAGTAGCCATCTCGAGGTAAGGGGTTAGGGTATTGGTAGAGTTGTCCACATATCGAAACTGCGGGTTGCTGAGACATTGGCCAGTGCACTGGACATCGCCCGAGCCATCCATGCGGCAGATGCCCGTGATGGGATCTCGATCGCACTGGGCAACGAATGCGCCGTGTGCATGGCTGAGGTCATACTTGCCGGCCAGCGCGACCGGAGCCGGCTGAGTCACGCCGGTGGAAGAATGGCGGTCGAGCCAGTTCATAGTCTGGATGTTGTATTGCGATGAGTTAGGGGATGTGCTGCAAGACACGAATGAGCCGAACGGAGCCGAGCACAACCCCTGGAACAGATTGTCCGGAGTGCGATTCTCCTGAACGATCACCACCACATGTTGAAAGTTTGGGACCTGCGCAGCGGCTATGAAGGTTCCCAGCCAGAACAGCGGAAAACTTTTTCCCGCGAGCCGGCAAGACTGCGGAGCCAGGATTTCCATGAATGGAACCTAGCTTTGGCAATTATACACCAAAGCGACCTCTCTTTCGTTGCCTTAGACGGTTGAGCACAAAGCTGGGTTGCCCGAGGTGGTGACCATCGGCACCGAGCGCTGGTGCGGTTTGTAACGGGATCTTTACACGGTACGCTGCGGTTCGGCGGGCGCTTCTTCCGCGCTTGATTCCTGGCGGGCCATCACGCGCGCGATGGCCGCGTAAAGATCCTGGGAGCGAACGGGCTTGGCGAGGTAGCCGTCCATGCCGGCGGCCAGGCAGCGTTCCTCATCGCCCTTCATGGCGTGGGCCGTGACTGCGATGATGGGCGTGTGGGTGCCGCGCCGCTGGTCACAGAGGCGGATGGCGGCCGTGCATTCGAAGCCATCCATCAGAGGCATCTGGATATCCATCAGGATGAGATCGAAGTTGCCGTCCTGCCAGGACGCCAGCGTTTCCCGTCCGTTGCCGGCAACGGTAACGGAATGACCGAGCTTGCGCAGCATGCGCGTGACGATCGTCTGATTGACGGCGTTATCTTCGGCCAGAAGGATGCGCAACGGTCCGGTTGAGGGATGCTCGGGTTGGTTCTGGTGGAGGACGGTGTGCGCGGGTTGATGCCCGTTGGAACTTTCCGCCGCTTCCTGCATCACTGCCGTGAAATGGAAAATGCTTCCCTGACCCGGCTCACTCTCCACCCAGACGCGGCCCGCCATCATGTTCACCAGCCGGGCGCAGATGGTCAATCCGAGTCCCGTTCCACCATAATTGCGGCTGATGGAGCCATCCGCCTGACGGAAAGCTTCGAAGATGGCTTCGATCTTGTCCGGTGGAATGCCGACGCCGGTGTCGCTCACCGAGAAATGCAGCGTGATGGCGCCCTCGCGGCGTTCGTAAACATTGGCACGCATTTCAATGGATCCGGCGTGGGTGAATTTGACCGCGTTGTTCAGCAGGTTCAACAGCACCTGACGCAGCCGCAAAGGGTCTCCCACGAGGGCATCGGGCGCTTCCGGCGCGACCTCCACCCTCAACTGGAGTCCCTTCTGCTCGGCATTAACAGCGAGCGCGCTAGTCGCATTCTTCAGGCAATCCCGCAGCGAGAAGGTGATGGGGTACAATTCCATGCGTCCCGCCTCAATTTTGGAGAAGTCGAGGATATCGTTCAGCAGAGCCAGGAGCGACTCCGCGGACTTGCGGGCGTCATTGAGAAACTCGCGCTGCTCATCGGAAAGATCGGATTCTAGCACCAGTCCGGTCATGCCGAGAATGCCATTCATCGGCGTGCGAATCTCGTGGCTCATGTTGGCCAGGAACTCGCTTTTGAGCTGGTTGGCTTCCTGAGCGAGTTTTCGGGAATGCTCGGCGGCATCCAGCGCCGCGGAAAGCTGGCGGTTGCCTTTGCGGAGGGCCATGGTTTGCGCCTGCACGCGGCGGCGCAGCAGGATTACCCAAGCCAAGGCGGCGATCACACCGAGGGCCAGGAAGCCGAGAAACCAGCGCGTGTGGGAGAGCGTCCACCAGCCGGGGCGGCGCAGCACTACGATGTCCGCCGGAGAGCGCAGGGTCAGGCGGAAGGATTGCGCCTGGCTGGTTTCACCGCCCGGCTCCACCTGGCATATCCCGGTCAAGCGGAGATCGCTGCCTTCCTCGAGGGACTCCATGACACTGCGGTCGAGCTGCTCGAAGCGGGCGCTGAAGATGTAATTTCCGGATTCCATGGCCAGCGAATCGCCGTGCAGATCCCGGGTGCGGCTGAGCAGCCGCGCATCGATCTCTACGAGGTTGGCATCGTGCTCACCTTCCTTCAGGATGTCGTCGGCCGTGGCGCGTATGGGCTTGGGCGGCCTGCCCGCACCCACGCGGGTGAAGATGGCATCTTGCAGCACAGGGGCGAATTCGCCGAGCGCCGGGAAGCCCAGCGCTTCCACCAGGTCGCCGGGCGCGACGTGGACCAACTGGTGCGTGAGCACCATCAGGCCTTGATCGCCATCCTGCAAAAACAGCGCGTGCCCCAACTGCTGCATGGTAACCACGCCGCGGACCCGGACGCGGCGACCCACGCCTTCTTCGGGAGAAAACCGCAGGAGCTGGTCGGCATGGCGCAGCGGATACAGCGATGCGTTGGTTTGTGCGGGCTCGTCTACCACCCGCTCGATGGCGATGTCGTCGAAGTTCTGAATGAATACCAGCAGACCGGTCAGTTGGCGCTTATTGTTGAAGGTTGCGCCCACCGCGCCGCGAAAGCGCACACGGGCTTCGACGAGCCGTTGCAGGTCGAGCTGCGGGAATTTCAAAACAATGAGCTTGATCTGGCCGCCCCCCGACGCCACCCACAAATTGAGGTGCCTCTTGCCCTGGACAGCCGATTTGATTACACCCTCGCCGCCGAACCATTGCGAGTCGCCGCGCCCGGTGAGCAGCTCATCGAAGGAGAGCTGGATCGGCTTCGGCAGGGTGCCCGGACCCAACGCTCGAATCCGTGGATGAAGCACGACCGGGACGAAATCGCCGGGCCCGGTGACGCCGGTGATCTCGATTTGCTGGCCGCGTTCGATGGACGGGGGAGCGTCGCAAGCGATGTAAATGCCGGCGCTGGCATCTTGCACGAAAAGGTCAGGCGACGCCGCGTCGTAGTAGGTGACCACCGCCTTGAGGTGTACCGGCAGCCCCTTGGCTGCTTCCGCCGCCGAAAGATCCCGGATCTGAGAGGCATGCTCCAGCACCGGCTGTTTCCCGGGTGCGGCCACCCCGGCCGAGACCAGCGCCGCGAGCAAAATACCCGTGCGAAATCCGTGACGCAGCAGGGCTCCGTGCGGGTCCATTTTTTTTGAAATTGCCTCGTGAGCTCCGGCGAATTGAAGGAGGGAGGGGTGCCGCAAGCCTCTACGGGTGACATCACCTCTACACGACCGACAATGCCCCAATTCGCAGCATGACATCGCATTACAGGCCTGGGCAAGTTGACGGAAGTTACTAATCCGCGCCGCAATCGGTCCGGTAACGGTTGCCGCTCTCCAGGCGCAAATGCCCGCTATTAATCAAAGTAAATTGCATTGAATTACCAAGGAAAACAGCCATATTTTTACTGTTAAATGCGTGGCGTTTTTACTTGTTACGGTTCACGTTATCTCCCTACACTGAAGTGGCGCTAAGTGTGAGGAATGCACGAGCCGCGATCCCTTTACCGGAACAGAGTTGGTTTACACAGCGCCCGTCGCCGGCCTATGGGAACGTTCCTCGCGCAGGCGCACCGGAGCTGAGCAGTCCACCGGAGACGTAATGCCGAACGAATCCATCCTCGTCGTGGAAGATACACCCGTCAACATGAAAGTCGTGCGCGTGCTGTTGTCGCGCCACGGCTTTGATGTGCACACGGCCGGCACGGCGGAAGAAGCGCTGGAAGTGCTCGAGCGGTTTCGCCCTGAACTGATCTTGACCGACCTGCAACTGCCCGGAATGAGCGGCCTCGATCTCACGCGGAAATTGAAATCCGATCCTGCAACGCGCGACATTATCGTGCTCGCGCTGACCGCGTTTGCCATGAAGAAAGACGAACAACGCGCCTACGATGCCGGCTGCGACGGCTACATTACCAAGCCCATCGATACGCGGACGTTGCCGGGAGTCATCCAGAACTATCTTCGTCGAGGGCGCAGCGTTGCCCCTCAAGGCGTGAACCAGGATGTGGATGGGGCCTCTCTCGATGAAATACGCCGGGAATTCCTGGTGGATGGCACGCAGCAGGCCGGCCGGCTGGTGCAGACGCTCGGCGCCGGCTTCGACGCGGCGGCAGCGCGCGTTACGGCGCACCGCTGGGCGGGGGCTGCGGGGTCGGTCGGCTATCCTGAAATCACGCGCGCCGCACGCGAGCTGGAGACGGTGCTCGATCAGAACGGTTCCGGCTCATCTGAGCGCGTCCGGGAATTGGTCGAGCGGCTGGCGCATATGTTCGCGGAGGCGCAGACGGCTGGGCTGCAGCACACCGGCTCCAAAACTCCTCCACCGGCTTCACCGCCCCAGCCGGCCGACGCGACGCTGGGGTTGCTGGCGGCCCGCCAGGAGGCGCCCTCGCCCGCTGTGCTTTCGGCTCTTTCCGGGAAGCGGTTTGCGCTGGCCGGATTTCCACAGAGCGAAGCTTCACGCCTCGCCAAAGCTCTCGACGCCTGCCAGGCGTTTTCACGGGATCTGGGCGCCATGCCGGATGCGGACGCGATTCGTCCATTCGACGTGGTCATCGTGAACGTCACCTCCGGTACGCCCGCAATCCCGGCGTGGAACAAGCCCGTTTTGATTGTCGGGCCGCGTGAAACACTGGTGCGCCTGCAGCCGGTTCACAACGGAGGCGAAGACTTTTTGTTTGCGCCCTGGACCACCGAGGAAGTCATTTTGCGTGCGTTCTTTGCCGTGTCCCGCGCTGCGCAAGGGCGTGCCCCGCAAGCTGCGCCGGCCTCCGGCGGCAAGCGGCGCGTCGTGGTGGCGGACGACGATTCGACCATTCGCGCGCTGGTGGAAGGTGCCGTGGGAAATGCCGGGTTCGAATGCCGCGTCGCCACGGACGGCCAGGCGGCGCTGGAGTTGATTCGAAGCTGGCAGCCGGACATGGCGGTGCTGGATGTCAACATGCCGAATCGCAGCGGCTTCGAAGTGCTTTCCGGACTGCGCAACGATCCCCTGACGCGCGAGATCCGCGTGATCCTGCTCACCGCGCGCCAGCAGGAAACCGACGTGATCCGCGGATTCGGCCTGGGCGCCGACGACTACGTCATTAAGCCGTTCAGTCCCATGGAGCTGATCGCCCGCATGAAAAGGCTGCTGGGGAAAAATGCATGATGCGCCTCCCAGCGATCATCCTGGCTGGCGCGCTGCTGGCTGCGCCGGTACTGGCGCAGGACGAAGAGCAGGCCGCTCGCGAACTGGTCAAGCAGCAGAAGTACGCCCAGGCACGCGAGCTCTATGAGCGGTTGCTGAAACTCGATCCTGACAATCTCGATTATCAGAACCAGATCGGCCGGCTTTCCGCCTGGATGAAAGATTATGCCCGCGCCACCGAGGTCTTCGACGGCGTGCTGAAACGCGATCCCCGCAACGCGGAAGCCATGGTCGGCCAGGCTTATGTGGAGATGTGGCAGCGTCATTACCCCGAGGCGGAACAGCTTCTGGCGCAGGCGAAGAAGATTTCTCCCGACGACGTGGATCTCGAGATGGCGCTCGCCCGCCTGTGCCACTACCAGAATCGCGAGCGGGCCGCCAAGGATCACGTGCTGCGCGCTCTTAAGCTCGATCCCAACAACTCCGAGGCCCAGGAACTGCGGAGCGAAATCGATCCGCCGCGGCCGGTAGAGGTGCGCTTGGGTTTCGAGCAGGACCGTTTCTCCTTCACCGGTCCCGGCAACATGGGCTTCGTAAGCGCCGGCTACAACGGCGAGGAAAATCACATTGCGTTGCAATACGAAGAGTGGAGCCTGTTCGACGACCGCACGCGCCGCGCCGGCTTTACCCTCGAGAGAAAACTCGGCGGCTGGTGGGTTCGCGCCAACGCCATCCTGGGACCGGGCGCGCTGGTCATTCCGCGCCAGGAGTACGCGGGCGGAGTGTCGCACGCGCTGCCCAAACACTTCACGCTGGATCTGGACTACCGGCTGATGCGTTTCCACACTGCCGACGTGCACATGGCGAGCCCCGAGCTGGCTTACTATTTCACCAAGCCGGTGTGGCTCACTCTGGGGTTCGACAACTCCTGGACCGAGTGGCGGACCTTCGCCGCTCCTCAAGCGGTTAATCACTCCTGGCTGGGCCAGTATTACCAGCAGATTTCCCGGAAGGTCGTTCTGCACGCGGGCTATGCGCGCGGCAACGAGGATTTCGAAACCCTGACGATTGACCGGCTGGGCGCGTTTCTGGCCGATACCTACCTGGCGGGTGCCGACCTCAAAATTACCCACGCTTACTCCGCTGAGCTGTTCGGCGCGTATGAGGCCCGCGACGATCACCAGCACCAGATCAGCTTCGGCGTCAATTTCACGGTAAAGCAGTGACGCTCGAACGGGCCGACCGGATCGTCGTGTTGTCCAAGACCCTGGCCTTCGGAATGGCCTACGTCCTGGCCATCGTCAGCTTTCACCGTTTCTATCTCTTGCCGCGGCTGAGTTCCCGCGAGCTGTCGCTGGCCATGTCGGTGGCCTTCGTGCAGTGCGCCACCATCACGGTGCTGCTGCTGTTTTCGTTCTCGAGGAAAATGGCGCGGCAGTACCGTGAATCCCGCGCGTCGCGCGTTTCGCCCGCCATCCGCGAGTTTCTCGGGCGGCACGCATCCGGAGCCGATCATTTGCAGGACATTCGCGACATTCGCGTCGCCTATCCGGCCGAGGTGGAGCAGTGCCTGGTGGAATTTCTGCGCATGGTGCGCGGCGAGGGCCGGGAAAGACTGGCGCGGCTGGTCTGCGATCTTGGGCTGGTCAGGCAGTGGCAGCGCCGGTTTCACTCCAGAAACCTGGCGCGCCGGAAGAAAGCGGTCGCTGATCTGGCTTTGGTCCCGCGCGAGTTTGCCGGCGATATTCTGCAACAGGCCATGTCCGATCCCGATGAATCCGTGCGCCTCCACACCGCGCGCCACATGGTCAGTAACCTTCAGCCGGGGGAATTGGCCCAGGTATTTGCTCTGGTGGTGAACGGCTCGCTGGTGACGCGCATGGTGCTGGCAGAGGACCTGCGGCCCTACGCGCTCGAACTGGCGCAGCAAGTGATTCCCGCCGTGCTCCAGGGTGGAGAAACGCACTCGACGCGCGCCGCGCTCGATGTCTTGCGCGCCTGGGGTAAGTTCCTGCCCCTGCCGCAGGTCTATCCGCTGCTGCGCCACCCGGACGCGGGCGTGCGCGCGGCGGCGTTGCTGGTTTTGCCGCTCGTGCCCCGTCTGCCGGAACTCGAAGCGGAAGTGCTCCACGCGCTCACCGACCCCGTCGAGCCGGTGCGCGCCATGGCCGTCCGCATCGCCGCCAAGTTCGGCGTCTCCAACGCTGTGCCGGAGCTGGTTCGCAGCCTCCGCGATCCGGATGCTCAGATTGCCGTGGCCGCGGCTCAAGCACTCGCTCAGTTAGGCCCCGTTGGCTGCCGCATTCTCGAGCGGGAAATGATCACCGGGTCGCTATTGGCGGCATCGGCGGCACTCGAGGCCTTGCAGCACCTGCAAACCGCTCCCGCCCAAACGGTGGCCGTGTGAGCCCTTCTCCGGAGCTCGTGCACGGCCTGTCTGAGGCCTTCGAGTGGTCCATGATCTTCTACGTCAGCGCCAGCAACGCCATCTACTTCTTTCTGATGGTGCTGGGCTTCTTCGCGCTGCGCAGCCACCGGGCGCGCCAGAACGCCGAAGCCCGCGCGGTTTTGCTCAACTCCCCCCTTCTTCCCGAAGTCAGCATCATCATGCCCGCGTACAACGAGGCGCTCACCATCGCGCAAAGTGTGCGCTCGATGCTCGATCTCCAGTATCCCCACTATGACGTCATCGTCGTGAACGACGGCTCAAAAGACGACACCATGCGGATTCTCATCGAGGAGTTCCACCTGTGCAAGTCGACCCGCCGCATCGGAACCGCGCCTACGCAGCCCATTCGCAGCGTCTACCGTTCGCGCGACCCCATTCGCCTCACCGTGGTCGACAAAGAGAACGGCGGCAAAGCCGACGCACTCAACGCCGGCTTGAACGTGGCGCGTTCGCCGCTTGTGGCCGCGGTTGATTCCGACTCGCTGCTGGAAGAAGACGCCCTGCTGCACGTGGTTGAGCCGTTCATCGAAAACCCCGGCAAGGTGCTGGCTACGGGCGGCATCGTCCGCGTGGTGAACGGCTGCACGGTCGAGCGCGGCCGGGTCACGCGCATCGCCACCCCTGGCCGTGTTCTGCCCCTGTTTCAAACCATCGAATATCTGCGGGCTTTTCTCGGGGGACGGGTGGCGTTCAGCTTTCTGAACTCGCTGCTTCTCATCTCCGGCGCGTTCGGCGTCTTCGACCGCGAGGCCGTCCTCGAAGCGGGCGGATTCGCCACCTCCACCGTGGGCGAAGACATGGAACTGGTGGTGCGCATGCACCGCATCTGCCGCGCGAAAAAACTGCCCTACCTGATCGTGTTTGTGCCGGAGCCCGTCTGCTGGACCGAAGTGCCCGAAAGTTGGAAAGTGCTGCACCGCCAGCGCAACCGCTGGCAGCGTGGCACCGTGGAGAGCCTGATGGCTCACGACCGGATGTTGCTCCACCCCAAGTACGGCGGCCCGGGCTGGTTCGCCCTTCCCTATTTCGTCATCTTCGAGATGCTCGGGCCCGCCGTCGAAATGGCTGGATATCTGTTTACCGTCGCCGGCATCATTTTCGGTGTCGTTTCCACCAAAATCGCCGTGCTGTTCTTCGTGGTCTCAGTGCTCTTTGGCGTTTTGCTGTCGATGAGCGCCGTCGTGCTCGAAGAGTTCACCATGCGCCGTTATCCATCGGTATTCGATCTGCTGCGCCTGCTCGCGGCCGCCGTGCTCGAAAACTTCGGCTACCGTCAGCTTCTGACATTTTGGCGTCTGGAAGGTGTCTGGGACGGCTTGCGCGGCAAAAGGGGCTGGGGCGCCATGGAGCGCCGCGGCTTTGAACAGAATGCCCAAGTCGCTTAGCTTCGCGCTCCCTCTATTGGCCGTCTGTTGCGCCGCATGCCCGGCGCAGTCGCTTGATGATTGGGACGCCGCGAGCCAGCGATGGCTGGCGGGCCAAGTCGCTCCCAACCGCATCGTGCCCGCGCCCGACGCCACGCGCCGCCACCTGTTGATCAGCTACGGCGATACGCCCGGCAAGCCCGAACCGGAATCCAATCACTCCTACACCTACGACGATGCTCTCGGTGCCATCAGCTTCGTCGTTTCCGGCGATACCGACGCCGCGGCTGATACCCTCGAAGCTCTCGGGCGCCTGATTCGCGCCGACGGCAGCCTCTGGTTCAACTACAGCACCGCGGATAACTGGCCCACCGAACCCGATCACGATAGCGCCATGGTACGCGCCGGCGCCATCGGCTGGGTTGGCTACGCATTCGTGTTCTATCTGGCCCACACGCCGCCTTGCCCGGCGGACAACGCCGGCTGTGCGCACCAGCGCGAGTTCCTCGAAGCGTCGGCCGTGCGCCTCGCCGCGTACCTGACATCGCTCGAAGCCACTGAACCGGAAAATCCCGCCCGCGGCCTGCTCCGCCAGGGCTACGGCACCATCCGGTTCGTCTACCATCCCGAAAAGAACGACGTTCTCGAAGATTACGAGGACACGCCCGCGCGCGGCTTCAGCACCGAAAACAACATCAGTAGCTGGTTCTTCCTGCACACTCTCGGTGCGCTCACCGGCGATGCCCGCTGGTCATCCGCGGCCGATCGCATCCGCGACGCACTTCTGCGCGTCGCCTGGGACCAGAACCTGGGCCAGTTCGATCAGGGCTTTTCACCCGGCGGCCAGCGCGATTCCGTCCGCGCGTTGGATTGCGCCTCCTGGGGCGCGCTGTTTCTGCTGGCGATCGGCGAAAACCAGAAAGCGCTGGAAGCCCTGGGCAATGTCGACCCGTACTACGCCTCGCGCGATGGCGATGCCGTAGGCTACCGGCCCTATTTCGACGATCCCATTTTCCCCGGCTTCGACGCCGGCCGCTTCTACTTCCCCGAAAATCCTCGTAAGCAGTGGCGTGAGCTGCCGCTCGTTTGGTCGGAAGGCTCGCTCGGCGTTGCGTTGGCTGAACTGCGCACGGGCCGGCCCGAGCGCGCGCGCCAGATCATCGACGGTCTTCGCTCCCTCCAAGTCCCGTCGAATGGCCTGCGCTACGCTTCGCGCTCCATCCCACACCAGATGACCGACGCCCCCAGCATCGCCGGCTCCGCCTGGCTGGTTTTTCTGACCGAGGCGCTCAAAGGCAATCCCCTGGCGGAGCAGTTCTGGAAATGAAAACCAAAATCGCGATATCTCTGGTTTACCTGGCGTTCGCGTTCGGCTCGACACCGCCCGTCGAGCTGCCATCCACCGTCATCGTGCTGGCGGTGTCCGACAAGTTTTCGAGCGAAGTCACGGCCGTCGAAAACAATCTCGAAATGCTGGGTCTGCCTTACCGGACCACCCATAACTTTGCCGATATCGCGCATGCACCCATGGTCATCCTCGCGGGGACGCTCACCAACGTTGCTCCCGCCCCCGCCGACCGTGAAATGCTCTACCGCTATGTCGAACTGGGCGGCCTGCTCGTCGCCACCCATGTACAAGGCGATCAATATTTCCCGCTGTTCGGACTCGCCGGTTTTGCCTTCAGCCAAAAAAACGCCAGTCTGCGCTTCGAGGATTCCTCCGCCGACCCCGCCTTGCGTTACATCCACCGTCCCGAAGAGCGCGAAATCGTGCTCGGCGATCCCAAGCGCTACCACGAATTCAGTTGGACTACGGAATACGAAACCGCCCGCGCCGCGGTCCTCGGCAAATTCGCCAATGGGAAAGCTGCCTTCGTCCGCAACTACTACGGTCGTGGCACCTCGTATTCGCTCGGCCTCTCTTTCAGCGATTCCACTCTGCGCCTCGCCATCGGCCAAAGCTTTGAAGCCGAGCCTGAATGGGCCAACGTTTTCGCGCCCTCAGGCGACGTCCTGCGCATGCTGTTGCGCGCCATTTACGAATCGAACGTTCATCCGTTCCTGTTAGTCCACACCATTCCCGATGGCCTCGACGGAGGCTTGCTCCTCAGCCACGATATCGACGCCCGTGAATCCTACCCCAATTCCGTCAAGTTCGCCGATCTCGAACAGCGCTACGGCGTCACCAGCACCTTCTTCGCAACTACGAAATATTTCACCGACGAGACCGATAGCGGCTACTACATACCCGCCAATGCCGATTACCTCCGCCAGCTCCACGCGCGAGGCTTCGACGTCGGCTCGCACACGGTTTCGCATTTGAAGACCTTCAACCGTTTTCCGGTCGGCGATCCCGGTGTCACCTTCGCGACCTATCGTCCCGCCGTCGCGCCTACCGTGTTCGGCGAGATCCAGGTCAGCAAAGAACTGCTCGATCGCGACGTTCCCGGCCAGCATACCATCGCCTTCCGCGCCGGCGAGCTGGCGCATCCCATGCAACTCATCGCGGCGCTCGAAACTGCGGGCTACCTGGTCGATTCCACCCGCGCCGCCGGCAACACGCTCACCAACTGCGCTTACCGTCCCTTGCGCGAAGCGCACCTGGGTTCACCCGTCAGCGGCATGATCGAAATTCCCGTCACCCTCGACGATTCCATGGGTTACCTGACGCCAACCACCGTCGATAAAGCCGTCGCCCAATGGACCGCCATTGTCGCTGCCAACGCCGAAAACAACAACATCACCACGCTGCTGGTCCATCCCACCGATGTCACCTACAAGCTGACCGCCGAGCAGCGCTTGCTCGAGGCCTACCGGCACAAACCCATCTGGATCGGCAGCGTCACCAGATACGGACTGTTCGCACGCGCCCGCGCCGCCGTCCGCGCTACACCCTACGCCTGCGATGACCACATCGAGATCCGCCTCAACCAGCCGCGTGCCAAACTTCCGCATGGTTTGACGCTCGTCATGGAATCCGGCCCACGCTGGGATGCGGTCTCCGTCCGCGACAGCGACGGCGCAGACATCCCGTTCGCCACCATCCCTCACGCCGACCGGAGAATGCTCGTCCTGAAGCCGTAAAATATCCCTTCTCACCTGCGGAGGTGCTCGATGGGACAGTTCCAGGACAGCGTAGCCCTTGTCACGGGCGGAAGCTCCGGTATCGGGCGTGCCACCGCTCTGGCTTTTGCGCGCGAGGGCGCCAGAGTGGTCGTCGCCGCCCGTGGACTCGAACGAGGAAACGATACCCTCCACGAAATTCAAGCCGCTGCTGGCACGGCGCTATTCGTTCAGGCCGACGTATCACGCGCCGGAGACGTCCAGAAAATGATCCAGGAAACCGTCACTGCTTTCGGCCGTCTGGACTGCGCCTTCAACAACGCTGCCTCGCTCGAGGAACCATTCGCCCTGACCGCCGACTTCACCGAAGAACAGTTCGACCGCTCCATCGCGCTCAATCTCAAGAGCGTTTGGCTTTGCATGCAGCAGGAGATCCGGCAGATGCTGGCCCAAAACCCGCCCGGTGGAGTCATCGTGAACACCTCCTCCGTCAACGGACTGGGCGGCGTGCCCCAGGCAGCATGCTATGCGGCGGCCAAGGCCGGGATCCTGGGACTCACCAAGTCCGCCGCACTGGAGTACGCGCAACAGGGAATTCGCGTGAATGCCCTGGTTCCGGGAGGCTTTCATACTCCCATGTTGGATAATGTATTCGAACGCGTGAGCGGCGGAGATCCTGATGCCAGGCAGACGGTTGTCAAACGCTACGAGGCCATGGTCGCTCTGGGCCGGATCGGCCGTCCCGAAGAAGCCGCGCAGGCGGTCCTGTGGTTGTGCTCTCCTGCGGCTTCCTACGTGACCGGCCATTCCATGATCGTGGATGGCGGCTGGACGGCGCCTATGCGATAAAACGCACCGCCGGAGCGACGCTTGAATCCTGCCCTCGACCGGCCCATAATACCAGCAGAGAAAATTGCACGTACCAATCTTCCGTGGGAGGGAACGCCATGGTGGAAGTCAATCGGGCCGCTGTGACTTGGGATGCGGATAAGAAGCACTGGGTGATTCGTTTTCAGATCGGTGCCGAGGTCATCAAACGTCCCGGCCTCAAAACTGCCCGCGATGCCGATGACGAAAGTCTTCGCTCATTGGCCGTGAAGATCGCGCAAGACGATGGTTATCAGTTGAGCCCCACAGCCGTCACCGTTTCGCGGTAGGCGCCGCTTTCCCAAGGCGCGGCGCAGGCCTCAGAACTGCGTCACGCTCAACACGTTGCCGTCCGGGTCTTTGAACCACGCCACCTGCGCCCCGCTAGGCGCTTTCCAGATCCCCAGTTCATCCTGCGGCATGCCCGCGTAACGTTCGAACTTCACCCCGCTGGCCGCGAGTTGCTGGGCGGTCGCCGCGATATCCGCAACCTGCCAGCCCAGCACCGTGTAAGGAGCGAGCACGATGTCGCGCACGATCGAAACCCGCAGCATCGTCCCGTTCGCATCGAATACCAGCGCGAAAGGAAGTTGCTCCTCGACCAGGCGCAGACCCAGCGTGTCGCGATAAAAAACCTTGGCGCGATCGGGATCGCGCGTTGCCACAAACGTCATCACCTTCGAGGAACCGAGCGCGGAAGAGGCGGTCATGAGAGTAGTTTCCTCTTTCGCTGCCGTGTCGCCAAGCCGCTAGAACGTCATAATATATCTCTCATGCGACAGAAGGTGCTGACCGATTACGATCCGAAACCAGGCATTTCGGTGGCTACGCTGTCCTATGAATACCCTTCCGGCTACCAGGTGCCCGAGCACGCGCACGGAGCCGACCAGTTGATCTACGCGACACGCGGCGTGATGGAGGTCTCGGCGCGCGCGAGCTTCTGGCTGATCCCGCCGCAGTTCGCCATCTGGATTCCGGCCCGCACACGCCACAGCATTCGCATGCCCGGAGCCGTTTCCATGCGTACGTTATATCTGCGGCCCGGGCTTGGCGCGCGTATGCCTTCGCTGTGCACCGTGCTGCACGTCTCGCCATTGCTGCGGGAACTGGTGGTGGAGGCGGTTCGCCTCCGGCGGTTGCTAGCGAAAAACCATCTGCACGCGGCGCTGCGCGATTTGATCGTAGCGCAATTGGAGAGCGCCTCGCCCATTCCCACCTTCGTGACCATGCCGAAAGATCCGCGGGCGCTCGCGGTGGCAAACATGGTGGTGGCGAACCCGGCTGCGGTGCGCATGCACGCACTGTGTGCGCAGGCGGCCTCCACCGTCCGCACTGTCGAGAGAGCGTTTCAAAAAGACGTGGGCCTGACCTTCGAGATGTGGCGCAGGCAGGTGCGCTTGATGAAGGCGGTGGAACTGCTGGTCGCCGGGCGAGCTATCAAAGAGGTGGCGTTCGAGGTCGGCTATCGCCAGCCGAATGCTCTGGTAGCCATGTTTCGCCAGACAATGGGCGTGACGCCAAAAGCCTGGGCCACGAAGCTTGAACCACCAGACCTTTCATGGGTGAAATAACCCAGGCTAAGTCCCTTAAATCGTGCGATCTGCCCCGTCTTTCCTGCGTCGAAATTCCCGCTTCTTGCCGCTTTGGCGCATAGAGCGACTGTAGTTAAACTCCACAGCCGTGCTTGGCCTCCCAACTGCACATGCCTGGCTCTAGCCATGCCAAGAACCAAAGTCACCATCGATGGCAACGAAGCGGCCGCCTTCGTTGCCCATAAGATTAATGAGGTCATCGCCATTTACCCGATTACCCCGTCCTCGCCTATGGGAGAGTGGTCGGATCAATGGTCGAGTGAAGGTCAGCCCAACATCTGGGGCACGGTCCCGAGTGTAATCGAAATGCAGAGCGAAGGCGGAGCCGCCGGTGCGCTGCACGGCGCGTTGCAGGCCGGCTCACTCGCCACTACCTTCACTTCGGCGCAGGGCCTGCTGCTCATGATTCCCAATATGTACAAGATTGCAGGCGAGTTGACCCCCACGGTGATTCACGTAGCGGCGCGCGCCATTGCCGCACACGCGCTCTCGATCTTCGGCGACCACCAGGATGTCATGGCCGTGCGGCAGACGGGCTTCGGCCTGCTGGCCTCAAATTCGGTGCAGGAAGTCATGGATCTCGCGCTGATCGCGCAGGTGGTGTCGCTCGAATCGCGCATTCCGTTCGTGCATTTTTTCGATGGTTTCCGCACTTCGCATGAAGTGGCGAAAGTGGAGGAACTGAGCGTTGAAGACTTGAAAGCCATGATTGACGACGATCTGGTGCGCGCCCACCGCAAGCGGGCGATGTCGCCTGACCGGCCGGTGCTGCGCGGCACGGCACAGAACCCGGACGTCTATTTCCAGGCGCGAGAAGCGGTCAACTCCTACTACCGGGCTTGCCCCACGGTCGTGCAGAATGTCATGGACAAGTTCGCCAAGCTGACCGGCCGGCAATATCATCTGTTCGACTACTGTGGCGCCCCGGATGCCAAGCGGGTGGTGATCATGATGGGCTCGGGCGCCGATGCCGCGCAGGAGACCGTCGAGTACCTGAACGCGCGCGGCGAAAATATCGGCTTGCTTAAGGTGCATCTCTACCGGCCGTTCGCCCTCGAGCAGTTTGCTGAAGCGTTGCCGAAAACCGTTGAGCGGATTGCGGTTCTCGATCGCACTAAGGAATCCGGTTCCATCGGCGAGCCGCTCTATCTCGATGTCGTGACGGCACTGCGCGAAGCTGGGCGCGATATTCCAGTGGTCGGCGGACGCTATGGGCTTTCCTCGAAAGAATTTACGCCGGCCATGGTGAAAGGAGTCTTTGACGAGCTGAAAAAAGCCGCTCCCAAGAATCACTTTACCATCGGCATTCACGACGACGTCACGCACACCAGCCTCGCCTTCGACCCCCAGTTTTCGACCGAGGATCCGCAAACGGTGCGCGCCATGTTCTACGGCCTGGGCGCGGACGGCACGGTGGGCGCCAACAAGAACTCAATCAAGATCATCGGTGAAGAAACAGAGAATTTCGCGCAGGGATATTTCGTTTACGACTCGAAAAAATCGGGTTCCGTAACCGTGTCGCACCTGCGCTTCGGTCCCCGGCCGATCCGATCGAGCTATTTGATCTCGCGGGCCAACTTTGTTGCCTGCCATCAGTTCGTGTTTCTGGATCACTTCGACATGCTGTCCTCGGCGGAGCAGGGCGCTACATTCCTGCTCAACAGTCCCTATGGGCCGGATCAAGTCTGGGAGCATCTGCCGCGCAGCGTGCAAGACGAGATTATCAAGAAAAAGCTGAAGTTTTACGTGGTGGATGCGTACGAAATCGCCAAGCAGACCGGCATGGGATCGCGCATCAACACCATCATGCAGACCTGCTTCTTCGCGATTAGCGGGGTGCTGCCGCGCGAGGAGGCCATTGCCCGCATCAAGCAGGCGATCAAGAAAACCTACGGAAAGCGCGGCGAATCGGTCGTGCAGAAGAACTTCGCGGCGGTGGATCACACGCTGGCGCATCTGCATGCGGTGGAAGTGCCGGCGAGCGCAAGCAGCACGTTCGAGCTTCGGCGGCCGGTGCCTCTAGAGGCGCCTGAGTTCGTGCAGAACGTTCTCGCTCCGATGATCAGCGGCAACGGCGATTCGCTGCCGGTGAGTGCCCTGCCCGTGGACGGCACCTTCCCCACGGCGACCGCGCAGTGGGAGAAGCGTAACATCGCGCTGGAGATTCCGGTCTGGGATGAGAAGCTTTGCATCCAGTGCGGCAAGTGCGTGCTGGTGTGCCCGCATGCGGTGATCCGGGCCAAGATCTATGAATCCGGCAAGCTCACGGGTGCGCCGGAAACCTTCAAGACCACGCCGGCGCGCTGGCGGGAATTCAAAGAACTGAAATATACCCTGCAAGTGGCTCCGGAAGACTGCACCGGCTGCAGCTTGTGCGTGGAGGCGTGCCCGGTCAAAGACAAGACAGAAGTGAAGCGCCGGGCCATCAATATGCACGATCAGCTTTCCCTGCGCGAGAGCGAAGCCAGAAACTGGGACTTCTTCCTCAAGTTACCGGAGCTCGATCGTACGCTGCTCAGCACCGGCCAGGTGAAGGACGTGCAGATTTTGCAGCCACTATTCGAGTTTTCGGGCGCCTGCACGGGCTGCGGCGAGACGCCGTACATCAAGCTGATGTCGCAGCTTTTTGGCGACCGCGCGGTGATCGCCAATGCGACGGGCTGCTCGTCGATCTACGGCGGCAACCTGCCGACCACGCCTTACGCCGTGAATCCGGAAGGGCGCGGACCGACGTGGAACAACTCGCTATTCGAAGACAATGCCGAGTTCGGCCTGGGTATGCGGCTCTCGATCGACAAACAGACCGAACACGCGCGGGAACTGCTGCGCAAGCTGGCGCCGGAACTGGGAGACGAGCTGGCTTCCGCAATTTTCAATGCGGATCAATCAAAGGAAAAGGGCATTTCCGAGCAGCGCGAGCGAGTCGCTGTACTGAAGAAGAAGCTCGCGCAGATGAAGTCGCCCGAAGCGGGGGCGCTGGTACCGATCGCCGACATGCTGGTGAAGAAGAGCGTGTGGATCATTGGCGGCGATGGCTGGGCATATGACATCGGCTACGGCGGCCTCGATCACGTATTGGCGTCGGGACGCAACGTGAACATTCTGGTGCTCGATACCGAGGTCTATTCAAACACGGGCGGGCAGATGTCCAAGTCAACGCCCAGGGGTGCGGTGGCGAAGTTCGCCGCGGGCGGCAAGCCGACGGCCAAGAAAGACCTGGCGATGCTGGCGACGACTTACGGCAACGTGTATGTGGCGCGGGTGGCGATGGGCGCCGGAGACATGCACACTCTGAAAGCGTTCCTGGAGGCAGAGGCGTACGACGGGCCATCGCTGATCATCGCTTATAGTCACTGCATCGCGCACGGGTATGACATGGTGCACGGGCTCGAGCAGCAGAAAAACGCCGTCAACTGCGGGCACTGGCCGCTGTTCCGGTTCAATCCGGAACTGGTGCAGTTGGGCAAGAATCCGTTCGTGCTGGACTCGAAACCGCCAACACTGCCGCTCGAGAAATACATCTACAACGAAACGCGCTATTCCATGTTGCGGCATAGCAATCCGCAGGCGGCGCAGAAGCTGCTGGAGGAGGCGCAGGCGGATGTCAACACCCGCTGGAAATTGTACGAGGCGCGCGCCGCGCAGAACGGCTCAAGTGCAAAGGAGCCGGTGAAGGAGACGCCCCATGCCTGATCTTTCGACGAACTACTTAGGCCTGAAACTGCGGAGCCCGCTCGTGGCGTCGTCCAGCCCGCTCTGCAAGAGCCTTGACAATCTTTGCCGGATGGAGGACGCGGGAGCGAGCGCCATCGTGCTGCACTCACTGTTCGAGGAGCAGATCAATCTGGAAGCCTTCGAGCTGGACCGGTGGCTGGAGCCGAACGAAGGGTTCGCGGAGGCGCAATCGTATCTGCCCGATCTGACGGCGTACAACATCGGGCCGGAAGGCTACGTGGAGCACATTGCCAGGGCGAAGAAGTCGGTGCGGATTCCGGTGATCGGCAGCCTGAACGGCGTATCGTCGGGCGGCTGGATTCGTTATGCCCGGCTGATAGAACAGGCGGGCGCGGATGCGCTCGAACTGAACATTTATTACCTGCCCACCAATCCTTCCATGTCGAGCGCGCAAGTGGAAATGATGCACACGGAGCTGGTGGAGGAGGTAAGGGGAAGCATTCACATTCCAGTAGCGGTGAAGCTGGGGCCTTACTTCAGCGCCACGCCGAACATGATGGTGAAGCTCGATCGGGCGGGCGCGGATGCGCTGGTTTTGTTCAACCGTTTCTACCAGCCGGATTTCGACCTGGAAAATCTCGAAGTGGTGCCGAACCTGGCCCTGAGCAACTCATCAGAGCTGCCGATGAGGCTGCACTGGGTGGCGATCCTTTACGGGCAGATCCAGGCGGATATGGCGATTACGGGCGGCGTTCACACGGCCGAGGACGTGGTGAAAGCGATGATGGCGGGGGCGAGGGTAGCGATGATGACCTCAGCACTGCTGCGCCACGGAATCGATTACCTCGCCGAGGTGCGGGCGAAGCTGGTGGAATGGCTGGACGCACATGAGTACGAATCGGTCAGCGAAATGCAGGGCAGCATGAGCCGGCGCTCGGTGGCCGATCCGGAAGCATTTGAGCGCGCCAACTACATGCGCGTGCTCAGCAGTTACGTGTAAAGGTTCCGCACTTACTCCTCGCGCAGGGCCGACATCGGGTCGATGCGTGTGGCGCGGCGGGCGGGGGCCCAGCACGCCGTCGCGGCAATCACCAGAACCAGCCCTGCGGCGACCGCCATCGCCGCGGGATTCCCGGGGCCCAGCCCCAGCAGCACTCCACGCATTACGCGCATCAAGATCAGGGTCAGTGCCGCTCCGACCGCCAATCCCATGGTCACGGTGAACATCCCCTGCCGGAACACCAGGGACTGCACGTTGCGAGGTGTGGCGCCCAGCGCCATACGCACGCCGATCTCCTGCGTACGGCGGGATGTGACATACGATGTGACACCGTAGACGCCCGCAGCGCACAACAGGAGAGCCAGACATGCGGTGGCCGCGAGCAGGCTCATGATGAAGCGCCTGTCCGCCAGCGTGTCGGCAATCAGCGTTTGCAAGGTCGCACTCAGCAGAACCGGCTGATTGGGATCGACGCCGGCAATGGCGCGGCGGATGGCTTTTTCCAGTTGGCCCGCAGGCCGCTCGGTTTTCACCACCAGAAATGCCGCGTTTTGGAGTGCGCCCGCCGCAAGATACACGTTGGCTCCTGCCGGTCCCTCAAGCGCCGCATGGTGCACGCTCGAAACAACTCCGATGACCTGTTTCCAGGCGCGGGGGTTTTCCGGCGTGCAATCCACGCAGATCGGCTTCCCGATCGGGTCCGCATCCGGCCACAACCGGGCGGCCAGAGCGTCATTCACAATGGCGACGTCGCTCGCCGGATTCATGTCCTGGTCGCGGAACCAGCGCCCTTCGAGCAATCGCACGCCGAGGGTTTGCAAATATGCCCCGCCGACCACGTCCACTTCGCCCACGATTTGAGATTTTGCATCCATCACCGCGGCTTGGGTAGCGCTGATGAATCCACCGTGATTCTCACCGCTGAAAGGCAATGCGTCGGCCGTTCCCGCGCTCTCCACTCCGGGAAGGGCGCGGACGGCATCCAGAAACTTCCTGTAGAGGGCAGCTCGCGCCTCGGGCGTGCGATACCGTTCCGGAGCCGCCAATACCACCGACGCCAGAACCCGGTTGGCCTGAAAACCGGGATCGACGCGCAGCAGGCTGACAAAGCTTTCGAGCAATTGCCCGCCTACGACGACCAGGGCCACGGTTACGGCGACTTCGGCCACGACGAGCGACGATCGAATGCGGTCGCGGCTTGCGCCGGTGCCGCGCGCGCCGAAGCCCCGCACCGCGATTGCCTGCGTGCCGAGTGCCGCGCGCAATGCCGGCGCCATACCGAACAGCACGCCGGTGATGGTGGCCGCGATCAAAGCGAATGCCAGAATTGGCCAGTCCGCCCGCGCCGCGGCCAGGCGCGGAATACTCACGGGAACCGCAGCCGGCAGGATCTTCCAGGCCGCTGCGGACAGCGCATAGCCGCACAACCCGCCCAGCACGGCGAGCACGCAGGTCTCGGTGAGGAACTGCCGGATGATGCGTCCACGGCCCGCGCCCACCGCCATGCGGACGGCGATCTCGCGCTGGCGCCCGAGCCCGCGCGCCAGCAGCAGGTTTGCCACGTTGGCGCATCCGATGAGCAGAAACATGACAGCCGCGGCCATCAGCAACCAGAGCGCATTCGAGGCGTTCTTCAGGGTTCGATCACGGAGAAAACCAAGTTTCAGAGTCCGGTCCCGGTTGGTGGCGGGGAATTCACGCGCCAGTGCGGCCCCGATGGATTCGATTTCCTGCTGAGCCTGGGCCAGGGTCACACCGGGGCGAAGGCGCGCCACCGCGCCGAGGCCACCGTTTCTGGCGCCGAGAGAGGTCGATAGCGGCGCCCAGAATTCGACATAAGGTGAAGGTGTATGCTTGGCCACGCGCCGCAGCGGGAAGTTGAATTCCGGCGGCATGACACCGATCACCAGGCAGCTATGCCCGTTGACCCGAACGCTGCGGCCCACGACGCGCGGGTCGGCGTGGAACCGGCGCACCCACAGGCCGTAGCTGAGAATCATCTCATCGGGATGGCCGGGCTGATCCTCGTCGGGGAGAATGTTGCGTCCCAGCATGGGGGTTACGCCAAGGGTGGGGAACAGGCCGGCGGTCACTTTCAATCCGTAGAGAGCCTCCGGGACTGTGCCGCGGTCTCCGGCAAGATCGAAGACGGCGTTGCGCCAAATTCCCACCGATTCGAGCGTGCGGGTACGCCGGATGATTTCCTGCGTATCATTCCAGAAAACCCAATCGCCCTCCGACGGCGACGCATAAGTGAAGTCGGTGCGGATTTGGACCAACTCCGCCGCGCGCGCGTAGGGCAGAGGATTGATCAAAACGGATCTGACTGCCGCGAACACCACCGCCGTAGCGCCGACGCTCAGCGCAATGGAAACCAGCGCGACCGCGGTCCAGCCCGGAGTCCGGCGGAAAACGCGCAACGCAATCCGGATGTCTTCGAGAATAGCCATTAGCCCGATTTTAGGCGGAAATGCCCGACGGTGGTGGCGCGTCGGCCGCGGCCGGCCACGCTTTTTTTGTTCCAAAGGGATCGAACCTTTGGTAGAATCCTTCGAACATGAGTAAGAGTCCGCGACGAGTCACAGAGAGCGGGCAAATGCAGTCTAATAAGCCGCCGCACGGCCGATTCCAAGAGGATCAGCCAGGTACCGGCAATATCGAGCTTAAATCTGCATCGTGCGTATTATGCAAGATATGAAGCGGGAGGGGAGCACCATGAGGCACGTACTACGCAGCTTGACCCTGGTTCTGTTCTTCGTGAGCCTGACATTCGGCCAAACGCTGGTTGTATCGCAGGCTACTGACGGCGGAGGATGGCAGTTCACCCTGGTTCTGACCAACACGACGACGAGTGATGCCGTTGTCTCGATCACGTTCTATCAAGATTCGGACAGTGTCGGTGACACGACGGCATGGACACCGCCGTTTGTGGAAAACCCGACGCTGGCGGCGCTGGCGATTCCGGCGGCGTCTTCGGTGTTCCTGCACTCGACGGGCACGGCGGCCGCGCTGACGGAGGGCTGGGCGCAGATCATTACCGTTTCAGGGAGCGGAGTGCAGGCCTACGTGATCTACACCTACACCCAAGGCCAAGGAGCGAGCCAAACGACCCAGTCCGCGACCGCTCAAGGCGTAATCAGCGCGACCCGGTACCTGGTTCCGTTCGATAACACAGGTACGATCGGCACGGAACTCGCCGTGGTCAATCCGAACGCAACGCCGGAGACGGTTTCGATCAATGTCGCAACTTCGAGCGGCAACTCGTCCGGCTCGCCGATCACTCTTCCCCCCAACGGACATATGGCGTTTGTTCTAGATAGCCAAGTGGCCTCGACAGCGAAGCAGAATGGGCTCCTAGAGATTTACGTCACGTCGGGGAATCTGGCGCTCATTGCGCTACGCTCGAATACCAATAGTGTGACCAATGTCTTTTCGTTTACGACTGCGCCGGCTTACAACGAGAGCGGCTCGCCGATTATTACCCCATCGGGTGGCGGCGGCGGAGGTGGCGGCGGAGGAGGGGGCGGCGGCATCCCCGCCGGCGATATTACGTTTGCGGGATTCAGCATCGGACAATTGACCGCTATCGCGGGTGGCACAAGTACGGTAACGGATACTGCCGGAGGAGTGTTCGCCGCCTATACAAAGACAGGGTTCAACCTGCCATATTCGGGCACCACGATCGGCAGTTGTATTGTCTACAGCACCAGTTATTCTTTGACCGGAATATCTCCCGCCGCTCCGGGTCTTTTTCTCAATGCCGGCCCCAGTCTGTTGTTGACCGGGCCCAATCTACCGGCGGGCGGCCAGACCATTCCCGCGATGAGCACAATGTATGGGCCGACTTACATTCTGACGCCGGCACCTGCGAGCGGCACATTTCAAAACGGAGGCACGTACACTTTATCGGGAACCGGCGGCACTCAGGTTGCGGCTTTTAAGGTATCGACTACGGTGCCCTCGAGCTTTTCTACGAATCTGGCCTCAATCAGCACGGTTGATCGAAGCACGCCTCTGACGATCACGTGGACGGGTACGGGGTTCGCAGGCGTTACCATCAACGTGGGCAGCATCGTGTTCAGTAGCACGACCATTGACCAGACCATCATCACCTGCGTGTCACCCGCCTCGGCCGGTACGTTCTCGGTGCCGACCGCGGCGCTGGGCATGCTGTCTGCTACCACGTTCGGCACGCTCTCGGTGTCGACCTCGTCGTCGAGTGCGACGTCGATTTCCGCTGAATCGGCCATGATCACCAGCTTCACTCCGAACCTTGTGAGCGGCGGCAAGATGAACTACGGTGCGTTTGCGGGTGCGGATTCGGTGAGTACCAGCGTCACGATTCAATAGCCCGGCGGCGGTTTGGGTTGCCGGCCGGGCAATCGAGATAAAGATCGTTAACCGGCGCCAGGGACATTGCGGTCTCTGGCGCAAGGGGTGGTGTGCGGTTCTCGAACAGAGTTAGGAAGCTTTGGCGCTCAGGGCCAAGGTCAGGGCAGGGCCCACATCCAGATTGAAAAGCTGAGCGCAGAGGTAGCGGCCGGTGGGGACGTCGCCGTTGCGCAGGGCTTTCTTCAATTCCGGAAATTCGTCGAGCCGACGGACGATGCGGTCCCGTTCATTATAAGCCGAGGTCTCAAACCCATTTCCCGCTGCGAACATCGTCGTCCCTTTCATGGCGCTCATATCTCCCACCCAAGTCATTGCAAGCTATATGCCAATTGTTAGCTATAGATACAACGCGCTGTATTGAAAGGACATGCACGCTAGAAGCCGGAGTATGGCGAGGCTTGGGTGCGGTGGAAGACTATCCGATCGGATAGTCGGGCTAACGGATCGGATAGTTCAATCGCTCGGAAACCCCCGGCGAGGCTGCCGCACTATTCCGGGGGTCAATATGCGAGAAGAGAATTTCCTCCGGTACCGGTTGGATGTGGTGCGCACGATGCCCGAAGGCGCGTACAAGACGGCGCTCCTCGAGTCCATCCAGGCGAAAATTCTAAGCCTCGCAAGACGCAGCGGTCTGGCTGAGGGGGTGTATACTATCTCCGAATCTGTGCGGGGGAGCACAAACCTGGATTGATCAGGAGGCATGGGACTGCCGTGGCTCACGCGATGAATCGTTCGAAGCTCATGGGTAGGGCGCTGCTGGTGATGATTTTGGCGGGGATTGCCATATCCCTGGCGGGGGTTTGCGCGGCGCAGCAATGCGCGCAGACACCGATCCTCACGTTTGAAGGGCTGAGAGATGAAGAACCGATTTTGAATTTCTACAACGGCGGCTATGGAGCGAACGGCAGCGGGCCGGGACCGAACTACGGAATTACGTTCGCCGGGCAGTCGGAAGCAATCATTTCGGACTTGAGTTCCATCGTCACGCCGGCCGGTCCTCAGATGGGCACAGGCAATTTCAGCAACGCTCCCAGTGGGGTAACGGTTGCGTTTTTTCTCAGCGGCGTTGGCGTAGTCATGAACGTGCCCGCGGGATTCACTACGGGTTTTTCCGTTTATTACGCCGCGGCCAACACGGCGGGGAGCGTTACGGTGTACGACGGATTGAATGCAACTGGAAATGTTCTGGCGACGATCCAATTACCCATCAATGGCGCGAATTGCGGCCCGGCAACCTATAGCTGCTGGACCCCGATAGGCGTCTCGTTCAACGGAGTCGCCATGTCGGTCGATTTCAGCGGCGCGGCAAACTACATCGCTTTCGACAACATTACCGTGGGCAGCGTGACGCCGGGTCTGATTGCATCCATGGCGCAACTGGCGTCAGCGGGCGGCTGGGATACGACGTTCACCCTGGTGAATATGGGATCCGCCGCAGCCTGTTCGTCGCTACAGTTCTACGCCGAC
>JASHOO010000467.1 GCA_030041035.1 Bryobacteraceae bacterium
ACGGCCAGCGCCTCACCTTTCACCTGTCCGGCATCAACAACCAGAACTTCATCATGCGTGATGAAGAAACCGGCACCTACTGGCAGCAGATCAACGGCCTCGCCATTTCGGGCCCGCTGAAGGGCCGGCAGTTGACCCTGGTCCCTTACGACGAGCTGACCTTCGCCACCTGGAAATCCGAACAGCCCGCAGGCACGGTGCTCAACGATGTTCCCAAGTACGTTTCCGAATACGAAACGCCGGATTGGGATGTGCGCATGGCGCGCGTGTCCACCGTAATCCAATTCGCCGAGCACGGCATGAAGGCGCGCGACCTGATGCTGGGCATCCAGGCTTTCGGCGTGAGCCGCGCATTTCTAATGGACCGCGTGCTCAAGGACAAGCTGGTGAAAGATCACGTGGGCGCCGAGCCCGTGCTGCTTGTCGTAGCCGAAGACAACCAATCGGTGCGCGTGTTCCGCGACCGCATCCCGGGCGTCGACGCCGCGCCCGACTTCTACCGCCTGACTCCGCCCAAGCCCGGCGCGCTCTTCATGGACGCTTCAACCGGCAGCGAATGGAATTTCCAGGGCTGCGCCATTTCCGGCAAGGAGCAGGGTGTGTGCCTGGAACGCGTGCAGGCCCTCAAGGATTACTGGTTCGATTGGCGCAACTACAACCCGCGGACCACGGTCTGGGGAAAGTAGGGCCGAGGCACGCCTCCCCTGCGCCCATTAGCCCCGTCTTTTGCGGTCCCGCATTTTGATGCTCAGAGTCAGAACCAGAATCGTCGTGCCAAACAGCAGAATACTCTCCGGCTCCGGGATCGGAGATGCCGTTATCAGATCGAGCAGCGTCCAGGAATCGTCCGTGGTCACGAATGACAGGCTCGTGATCGGGCTCGGTGAGACGAAACCGACAAAATCGGTGGACCCGAGACTCGGCAGACTCGGGTTCGTGAAGACCTCGCCATCGGACAATGTGATGGTACCCGCGTTTCCGCCGCCGAATCCCCCGTAAACCAGCGCCAGCGCGTGAACCGGCGCGGCCAACGTAATGTCCAGCGTGTTGTTGGGGCCAGGGTTGGAGGAGTCAATGATGAAGTCTGCCGGATAATCGGTCGGAGAATAGAAGTCCTTGGCCGTAACGTTCACGGCCGTCGCGGGGTTCGGAGTCGAAAATGAATCGCCATCCACGAGGAGCGGATTGAAACCGGCGAAGCTTTCCCCCGATGTCAGAATTCCGTCGAAACCGATGAGGGTTGGAGCGGTCGTTGCCGCCGCGAATGCAGCCGCGCTCGTGTAAATCGTACCCGCCTGCGCCCTGGGAACCGCAACCTCCAGGACCAAAACAGAAAGCCAAACCGCAAACTTGCGTTGTCCGGCCATTCGATATCCCCTCCGATGGCCCGACGAGTATATAGCGGTTTCGGTTAAGGGAAGATGTCAATCCGCACCCGCTTGGTGCGTAACATCACATCAGCGATAACGAGCGCAAGGCTTCCCGCAGAGGGAATTCCGTTCCGCAAGATGGCCAGCCCGGCCGCTCAGTTCGACGCCGTCTTGGTCTGCGCGAGCAGCGCCATCGCCTGCTTGGCCTCGGGCAGATTGGGATTGAGTTTCAGCGCCTTGTTCAACTCTTCGTTCCCGCGCTTGGAATCGCTGCTCTTCAGGTATGCCATGGCCAGGTGGTAGTGGTGCAAGGGAGACGGATCCTGCGCCACAGCATCCTGGAGCTGCGCGACGGCGGATTGATACATTCCCTTCTTGTAGTAGACCCAGCCCATCGTGTCATCGACATTGCCGCTCTTCGGAACCAGCGCGCGGACCTGCTGCGCCAGTTTGAGAGCCTCGTCGAGTTGCTGTGCCTGCCCGTGCTCGGCCAGCAGAAATGCCAGGTTGTTCAGCGCCATCAAGTTGTTTGACTCGGCGGTTAGCACCTTGCGATAATCCGCGCTCGCGGCGTCATATTTCTCCGCCCGTTCGTCCAGCACACCCATCCACAGGTATGCTTCGGCATTATTGCCGTTGCCTTGGAGAAGGCGGGTGAGAATCTGACGCGCCTCGTCATTCTTGTTATCCGCCACGTACAGCCGCGCCATGGACATGTCGGCGCCGGTGAGCTGCGGATCCAGTTGCTTGGCGGCAGCATACGCCTGGAGCGCGCCCGTGTGGTCACCGGTTGCCGCCAGCCAGTCCCCCAAAAATTTCTGGAGCCGCGCCGACTTCGGCTGGCTCGCCACGTGTTCGCGAATCTTCTGCGTCGCCACCGCCAACTGGTTCTGCGAAGCGTATGTTTTGCCCAGCAGCTCCAGCGCGCGCAGGTTCTCCGGATTCAACTTCAATGCGGATTCGAGCGATACTCGCGCACCGGCGTAGTCTTTCTTGTTTCCCTTGATGAGCGCGTCCTGGATCAGCAGATCGGGCGTCTTCACCTGGGCCAGCGCCGCGTCCACGTACTTTTTCGCGTCGTCGTAGTCGCCCGTTTCGAGCAGCGCATAGTTGTGCAGCACATACACCGGGAGCGTCCTCTTTTGCTGCTCCTGCACGTCTTTGCTGTCGAGCACTGCCAGGGCGGCTTTTCCGTCGTTTTGTTGCAACAGAGACTGGGCCAGCTCCAGGCGCGCGCCGAGCAGGTTCTTATTCAGGCGCAATGCCTCGCCCAGCTCCTGTCGCTCCAGCGCTCCTTCGCCCCGCGACCGGTACACCCTGGCCTTGACGAAATGTGCCGGCGCCGAATCCGACCGGTAACGTAAAACCTGGTCGGCATCGGTTTGCGCCTCCGCAAACCTCCCGTTCACCACTTCGATTTCGGAGCGTTGCGTCAGGGCATCCACGTCCTTGGCGTTGTGTTTCAACGCGTCCGTCAACACTTTCTCCGCATCCGCTCTCCGGTTCGCCGCCCAGTAGGCCGCTACCAGCCGCGTGCGCGCGGTCCGGTCGTCGGGGTTGTCTTTGGCCAGCTTGGCAAACTCCGCGATGGCCGCGTCGCGCTTGCCTTCCTGGAACAGAAACTGCGCATGCAGCGGCTTGAACCGGGCCGGAGGCAGCGCCGATATCCTCGCGTAGGTTTGCTCCGCCTGCTCCTTGTGCCCGCTCCGTATCTCGACCGCCGCCAGGCTGAGCAGCGCCGCCTGGTTCTTTGGATCCAACTGCAAAGCCTTTTGCAGCGCCTGTTCCGCATCGGGCCATCGTTTGGAGACCGCGTAAAAACTGGCCAGCGCCACCAGCGGGTCGGCCGACTTCGGCACCTTTTGCACCGTCGCCTGCAGCAATTCTTCCGCGCCTTTCAAATCGCCCTGCCTGGCTTTCACCTGCGCCATGGCAACCGCCGCCTTCACATTCTGCGGAGATTTCTCGAGCGCTTCTTTCAGGTGGTTTTCCGCGTCCGCTGCTTTGCCCAGGCTTAGCTCGGTCAGCGCGAGCGTGCTCAACGCGTCGGGATCGTCCGGAGAAGCCGCTACCACCTGTTCGGCGTTCCGGTTGGCTTCGGCCCGGATGTCGTGCGTGCCGAACCGCGCCTCCAGCTCCAACAGCTTCAATCTGGCCGCGCTGTGCTTGGGGTTGACCTTGAGAGTGCGGTTCAATGCGGCGACACCGCTTTCCAACTGGCCGTCCGCTAGAAACGCCAGTCCCAATTGGTAGTACGGCTCGGCATCCTTACCCGCAAACTGCGCCGCATTGCGAAATTGCAGGATGGCTCGCGGGTAATCCTGTGCCTCCATGAAGGCCTTGCCGCTCTGCATAAACTTGGCCTTCTTGGCCTCCGGCGAGCGCCGGCATCCCCCACACACCGCTATACTCAGAACCAGGCACACCGCCACGGCCAGCTTCTGACCGTGCACCGCATCGCGTCGCAACATACGCTATTTCCCCCGAAGACCGACAGTCCGGAGCCCCGCTCCGTCAACAATTTGTGGCTCATGCGAAGTATTGCACGCCTGCTTCCACTCGAAAACATCCGCTTGTCGCAACAATTACAAGGAGTTAGCCGTCTTACCACCCGCCTGGACGCGTAGTTTGCCAATTTTTTGCACTACTTCTCCTTTTTTGGAAGTCCGGGGTCTTCTGCGGGAACTACGGGACTACGATAGTGTCATCCGGAAGCAACACAACATTCTGTTCCATGTGCTCGCCCTTTACCACCGCTTCGTAGTTGAACGGAAGTTTGCTCTTCTTCCCGTTTTCCGTGCGCAATACGTAGATTTTCGTCTTTTTCGCATACAGCGTCAGTCCCCCCGCTTCGGCTAACGCCTGCAACACTGTCGTATCGTCCGATGTCAGCGGCATGGGGCCGATTTTATTCACCTGGCCCACCAGATAGACCTTCTTGCTGTGAATCTCCCGCACCACCACCGTGACGTCTGCACTGCGGATCAGCTTCTCCAATCTACCGGTCAGCTCGTGCGACAACTCCATCGGCGTCAGGCCGACCACGTTGATGTCCTTGAGCAGCGGCAGCGAAATCTTGCCATCCGGCCGTACCACCGCCGCCTGTACCGAAGCCTGCGGCTCGTTCCAGACGCTGATGTCCAATACGTCACCGGCGCCGATCCGGTAAGTGGAATCCTGCTGGGGCGGGTGCGCCGGGCTGGGCTGCGCTGCTTCCTGGCCGCCAGCCGCTGGCTCCTGCGCCCACGCCGGACAGGCGCATAACGCCACGGATAACGCCGCCAGGGCCACCTGAGAGGCCCCCGCTTGGATCCAACGACACTTCCCGTTCATCTGCTCAGTTCTTCCTTCCCGGCCCTCGCGCCGGCCTTGGCCGTGAGTTCAGTTCTCAATCATAGCAACCGTCGGGCTGCGCCGCCCGCCTCAGACCACCCAATTGGCCGCCACCCGCCGTCAAAAAATGAACTTCGCCCCCGCCTGGAGTAGCCTGGGAGGCGCTGCGCTCACCACGTCGCCGAATGTGGCGCTGCTGATGTTGCCGTCCACCGCCTTCGGTCCGAAGAACTGCGCGTGATTGAGAACATTGAAGGCCTCGACCCGGAATTGCAACGATTTCGATTCACTCACGCGCAGGTTTTTGACCAGCGCCATATCAAAATTCTCCATCCCCGGACCGTGAAAATAGCGTCGCGATGCGTCGCCCGGCGTCCCCAGCACATTTTCGCTAAATAGCCCGGTGTTGAAATAGGGACGGCCGTTTCGCGGATTCGGATTCAGATTCAGCGGCCCCGCCGCTACATCCGGTTCATCCACGCCGTAGTTGTTAATCCCGTTTGGCTCAGCACCCAGCAAGGAGTTGTCGCCGTAATTAATCAGCGTCACCGGCAGGCCCGTACTCAAGCGCGTGATCCCGGAAAGTTCCCATCCCTCACTCCACCGGTTCCTGCCGTGACTCAAACGTGCGAACGGAATCTCATAGCTGTAGCTCACGACAAAGTTCTGCGTGATGTCGAAAGCCGACAAAGCCCTGCTGAGCGAAGGATTGAGTGGGTTTACTTCTTCTCCCAGATTGGAAGCTAAGTCGAGAGACTTGCTGTAAGTATACGCCGCCAGAAACTGCGACGGCCCGCTCGTGTGCCGCAGGATCACTTGCAGGGAATTGTAAGTCGAGTTTCCGATGCTGGATTGGTATGTGTCGCTCCCGAAATTCGCCCCCAGCGGCCCCCGTGTTCCGTGAATCACTTGTCCCTGTGCCGTCGTGAAGACATTGCTCTCCTCGAATGGACCGCATGGTGTCCCGCCTGGCGCACGATGGTTCGGTTGACTGAGCTGAAGACAGAGCGCCGGGTTGCCGGGGTTCGCCTCCTCGAGCACCAGAAGATGATGCCCCTCGGTCCCTACATAGCTGACACTGAGCAGTGTGTTGTTTCCAAACTCGCGCTCCAGTGACAACATAGCCTCTTCCGTATACGGAATTCGGTTGCCGGCCGCGTAGCCCGGAATGCCGCTGATCGGCTCAAACTGCGACCAGTCAAGGTTTGAGTCCGGATGGCTCGCCGTCGAGTTCAAGGGCGCTAGCTGAACCGGAAAATATTGGCCCATGTTTTGCCCGGTCGCCGCCGTAATAAACGGCGTCGCGAACAGTGGCGGAGCTGGGCTGCTGTAAGTGGTGCCGTATGGCGCGTTGGCGCTCAATATCCCAATGGTCACCGCCTCGATCGCCGTGTAAAACATGCCATAGCTCGCCCTCACACTGGTCTTGCCGGCTCCCCCCAGGATCTTGCCCAGCCACCCATCGCCGCCCGCGCCGGGCGCGTAGGCTATGCCGATTCGCGGCGCGAAATCCCGGTTTCCCGCCGGCGCCAGCGTGCGCGGAATTCCCGGATCGGTTGGAAACAGAATCCCCGCCGGCGCGCCCGGAAAAACCACCGATTGCTGCCCGGGCACAAACGTCGAGATCTGATTGTACTTTTCGTACCACGGCTCGATCCGGTCCCACCGCACCCCGTAATTCAGCGTTAAACCCTTCCTCAGCCGCCAACTGTCTTGACCGTAGATTCCCACATACTGGTTGCGGCCATAGAACGGTTGAAGCTGGCTTTGATTGTATTGACTCGGAATGCCCAGCAGAAAATCCGCAAAGTCCACCCCCGTCTCACTCCCGAAAAACAGAAAGCTGCCGTTTAACTGCGCGATGGGATTGGTATTGACTTGATCGTAGTGGTACTCTGTCCCGGCTTTGATTGTGTGGGTGCCCACAACCTTGGAGAAGTTATCGCGCCACTCAAAGGTGTTGTTCACCTGCTTCAGCTCGTTGGTGTTCGTCCCGATCGAAAAGTTATTGAAGTTGATGTTTTCCACGCCTTCGGTTTTGGGAGAAAGCGGAACAATCCCCGGCGTATTCCCGCCCACCACAAAACCCTGGGACGCCAGGCTCGTGCCCACGCCCCCCACCGGATGGCCCAGATCGGTTGAGTCGCGCATGAAGCTGAAATGCAATTCGTTGACTGCTGTCGAACCGAACGCTGTGGTGTCGCTTAACGCCATGAGCTGCGCGCGTCCCGAATTCAAAGCGTTGAAGCCAGGCACGCTCGCGCCGCCCTGCGCCACCGGGTACGGATTGTTCTGCCCCCAGTCATCCAGGAAATAATACGCCGACAGCATCCCCCAGCGTGTCGTGCCGTCCACCCGGTAGGAGCCTTTGTCATCCTGCAAAGTCTCGTTATAAGCCGAAGTCGAAAATGTGCCGTTGGCATTATTGGGAAGGGGAATATATTGCAGCAGATTAGCCGCCGGGCGCGACCACGCAGTTTGCGGAATCGCCGCATTCGGAAGCACGCACTGCGCTGAGCTGACGCACCCGGGAAAGTAATATGGCTCGCCCGCGCTCACGCCGTAGCCGAGTCTTTGAGTCAGTTCGCTCGCCCAGTAGCTGCCGCTTACCGTAGTCGGTACCGTCTTCCCGCTCTGGTCAACCGTCGTGAACGCGCTCGCCATGTCCCCTAGATTCCCGCCGTGCTCTGCGAGCGACGGCACCGGAATCTGCCCCGTGTCGATCCCTTGAATCAAACGCGTCCCTTGATAATCGGCAAAGAAGAACAGCTTGTTCTTCCGGAAAGGCCCGCCAATGGTGGCTCCAAACTGGTTCTGGTCAAACTCGCCCCGGCTCGGTGAAAAGTAGTTGCGGGCATCCAGATCGGTGTTCCGCAGGAATTCGAAAACATCGCCATGCAACTGATTCGTCCCCGATTTCGTCACCACGCTGATCTGCCCGCCGCTGAACTCCCCGTACTCGGCGTCGAAATTGCTCGTCAGAATCCGGAACTCGGCAATCGAATCCAGGTTGGGAATAATCGCCGTCCCCATATTGACGTCTTCTTGAACATCGCTTCCGTTCAGCACGAAGCTGTTGGCGAATTCCCGTTGGCCGTTGATCGAAATCGTGCCCGGGTTTAAGTCGCCGGAGGGAGA
>JASHOO010000468.1 GCA_030041035.1 Bryobacteraceae bacterium
CCGATAGGGCAGACGCTTGAGGATTGGCCCAAAATCACCGTGATCGAGGCCCAGACCATGTAAGAAGAAAACGAGCACGTCCGAGCGGCGCTGATTGTCCACGTAGTGCAAATGATCGCCGATAATCCGAGGATCTAGGGTCGCCCGATTGAGCTTGCGGCAGACGCGTTCGCCGAGTGTGAACCGACGTTCAACCAGTTGATTGACGATCTCAGCGCGCTCGGCATTTCTCAGTTCCTCCTGTGCACCGTGCCAGTGCGATGGTGCAGACGCCACTTGAGGCTGCGCCTGCGCTCTCTGTCGCGTAAGCCGGCGCAAGTCCACCACCATCTCCCGCATCGACTGGTAACGGTCGGCCGGGTCCTTTTCCAGGGCCTTCTCCACCACCATGCGGAGCGCCGCTGGAATATCATCGCTCAGCGGTTGCGGACTGCCATGGATGATGGTTTGCAGAACCTCCAAATCAGATGCGCCGGCGAACGGCTTGCGTCCGGAGACCATCTCGTAGAGCACCACTCCGAACGAGAAAATATCGCTTCGGGCACCCAGCGGGTTACCCGACGCCTGCTCCGGCGACATGTAGGCGAGGGTGCCAATCACCGCGCCCGGCCTCGTGCGCCCTTCCGTCAACGTACTCGTTGCCTCGTCCGGAGCGGAATTCTCCGCCAGCTTCGCCAGACCGAAGTCCGCCAGCTTGGCATAGCCGCTCCTGGTGATCAAAATATTCTCGGGCTTGATGTCGCGATGCACAATGTCAGCGGCATGCGCTGTGGCCAGGCCGTCGGCGACACCAACCAGCAGCTCGACGATCTCCCGGCAGGTGCGCTTGTCGGTTCTCGTCCACTCCTTGAGCGTGCCGCCATCGATGTACTCCGTGACCAGGTATTGGCGTCCTACGTACTCACCCACGTCGTGAACTGTCACTATGTGAGGATGATTGAGAGACGACGCCATTTGCGCCTCCCGCTGGAAACGGCGGCGGGCGGCGGAGTCGGCCAAATCGCCGAAGAGAAACTTGATCGCCACGAAACGATCAAGACGCGTGTCGCGAGCCTTGAAGACCTCACCCATGCCACCGCGTCCGATCAGCTCAATGATCTCGAAATTCCCCAGCTTCGCACCCGCAGCCAGAGTCTTCACGGCCGGGACCGGTGCGCTCTCCAGGAATCCATCAGTCTGCTGATCGAGCAGTGATTGCACTTCTTCGCGTAACTTGGCGTCACCCGGGCAGGCCTGCTCCAAAAACTCGCCGCGCTTCTCCAGCGGGACGGCAATGACAGCCTCGTAAAGCTGCTCGATCCTCTTCCAGCGCTCAGCCTGCATCTGCCGAACGACCCCGCGTCAGCTCACGCTTGAGCCACTTCCGCGCCAGGCTCCAGTCACGAATCACGGTATTCGGGTGAACTTGGAGCGCCGCCGCGGTCTCTTCTACGCTCAGCCCTCCGAAATAGCGCAATTCAACCACTTGCGCCTTCCGCGGGTCGATACGCGCAAAATCCTGCAACGTCTCATCGAGCGCAATGAGCGCAGCGGACTTTTCCGGCGAGAATACCAGGGCTTCGTCCAGCGGCAGATGCGCCGCGCCGCCGCCGCGTTTGCCTCGGCACACCGCGCGGGCGCGATCCACCAGGATGTGCCGCATCAGGCTGGCAGCCACGCCCAGGAACTGCGCACGGCTCTGCCAATTAGCCCGCGACTGGTCCACCAGCTTCAGCCAGGCCTCATTCACCAGCGCCGTGGTCTGCAGTGTGTGGCCCGGTCTCTCCCGCATCATGTGCCGATGCGCAATCCGGCGTAACTCCTGCTCCACGAGCGGGGTCAGCTCATTCAGGCACTCCCGCTCCCCTCCACTCCAGCGGATCAGCAATTCGGTGACGTCGGTAACCTTCGAAGCCATCGAAGTTTTTTTTCAGCCCCCTTGTGTCTATCACGGCAGTTTACCGCGATTCAGGGCACCACCGGAAAAGCCCAAAGACAGAAAAGGGCTTCCGTAAGGAGACTATGGTGAATAAAACCATCCTGATTTGCGCATTATCTTCGTCGATCCCCTTGCTGGGCGCTGCCGAAATCAACGTTTCCCTCTGCAACCTGGGTCAGGTGCCGGATACCGTTGTGGCCGGGTGCCGGTTGTCCAAGACACGGGATTCGGTTGTGAAGCTGAAGGTTGTGACCGGGAAACCTGTAGTGGAGGATGTTTATCTGAACGGGCAGGGTCCCTATCGTTTCCTTGTGGACACCGGGTCCGCGGCAAATCTTCTGGAAGCGAAGCTCGCCAGGAAGTTGGGGATCGAGGGGGCCTTTCCAGTGGAGCTGGTCACGCCTGCGGGAACGTCAACGGCGGGTTGCGCGAGGGTTGGCCGGGTCAGCCTAGGCCCGGCGGAAGCGGCTGACCAGGTATTCCTCCTTACCCCCCTTGATGGAGTAAACGCGGCAATATCCCCGGCAATTCGGGGGATCCTGGGACAAACGTTCCTGTCGCAGTTCGATTACGTCATTGATTTCCAGAAACGGGAACTGGTTTTCGGAAAAGCGGTAACGAGCCGATCCCCGGTGCCGATGAGGCTCATTCACAACCTCATGACAATCGCTACCAGTGAGGGCGACTTGGTATTGGATTCCGGTACCGGTACACTGGTCCTGTTCCGTGCGCCGGCATGGCCCCTCCGCGGGTGGGGCCAAATTCAGGCGTCTTCCGGGCTCACTTCTCCGGTTTGCATCGCCGGAGTGCCCGAGCTTCGAGTTGGCGGACAGGTGCACCATCCTCGCACTGCGGCGTTTGAAGCGCGTGAGGGTCAGATTGGAAATGGCCTGCTCCCGGCGAGCTTCTTCCATGCGGTGTTTGTCTGCAATTCGGCGGGTTACGTTGTACTTGACCCATAGATATGTGGGCGCTCCGCCCGATCTCCCAGAATTCGCGGAACTGTTGCACCGGGTATTTGCTCTTGTCCGAGAGAGCCATCTCAAACTCAACCCGGCGGTGTGCCACTTCAGCAGCCACACGGTCCTTTTCTGAAGCCCTGGCTCCGCCGATGTTGAGAACACGGACCGGGTTCGCATGCCAGTTGCCGAGTTTCCGGCGAGCGAATGAGCTATCCTACCCGCTATGCGCGCGACGATCGGCCTGATGGCTTTGTCTCTGCTGACCGCCGGTAACTTGGCGGCCCAAGCAAAACGACCTGATCCCCCTGTTATCCCGGTGGGACTCGACGCGTACCGGCTGTGGGAGAGATGGCCCTATCAGCGCATCGGGGTGCGCGCCTACATGCGCAGCACCTATGACCGCCGCGGAGGCAACGAAGGTGCCGATGCCAGCCACTTCCTCTATCAGATCTCCGACGACTTCAACACCGCGCTCGACGTGGAAGGCCCCGGCATCCTCTACTTCGCGCGCTACAACCATTGGCACGGTAGCCCATGGCATTACGTTGTAGACGGCACCGACCACATCGTCGAGGAAAGCAGCACGGCGGATCCGCTCCATCCTGTGGAGAACTCCGTCTTCCTTCCCGAGCGCCGGTTTCCAAACCCGCTCGCGTGGACTTGGTCGATCACCCAGGGGGCCGACCTGACGTGGGTGCCTATCCCCTTCGAGCATTCCTTCCAGATGGCATACTCTCGGACACATTACGGAACGGGCTATTATATCTACCATCAGTATGTCCGTGGCGCGAATCTATCGCGGCCGATTCGCTCTTGGGATACTCAGGCGGCGCCAGATGCAGAGGTGCTGGCTCTCATCGGCCGCGCCGGAACTGATCTCGTTCCGCGCGCTGGCACTCCTGAAGGTACCGCCCTTGGAATAGAAGAGCGGCATGGCGAAGTAACGATCCCCTCGCACGGCAGCGTCTTGTTGACGCGCATCGCTCAGGCGCCATCAATGTTGCGTGGGCTGGAGATTTCTCTCCCGCGCAAGAATGCGGTGGATCTCTCATCGGCCCGCCTGAGGGTCGTTTGGGATGACCGTTCGGCACCGTCGATTGATGTGCCGCTCGCATTGTTCTTCGGAGCAGGCACCTTCTACAACCGGGACGATCGTGAATACCTGGTCAAAGCTTTCCCGGTCTATGTGAGGTTCGATGCAGAACGGGTACATCTGGCGTGCTTCTTCCCGATGCCGTTTTTTCATTCGGCTCGGCTGGAACTGATTGGCGCAGGAGGCGGGGATGTTGCTGGCATTCGGTGGGCGACCCGGTACGTGCCGTACAAAGATCCGCCCAGCCACGTGGCTTACTTCCATGCCACCTATCGCGACCACCCGTCGCCGGAGCCGGGCAAAGACCTGCTCCTGCTGGACACACGCGAGACCGAAGGAGGTGGCGACTGGTCCGGTCATCTGGTGGGCACGTCATTTATCTTTTCGCATCGCGGCGAGCTGGAGACGTTAGAAGGCGATCCCCGCTTCTACTTTGATGACAGTCTCACCCCGCAGGCTCAGGGCACGGGCACAGAGGAGTGGGGCGGCGGAGGCGACTATTGGGGTGGGCGCAACATGACCCTTCCGTTTGCTGGACACCCCACGGGTACAAGGAGCGAGAAGGACGCGAAGAACGAACTGGACAAAATTGAGTCCGCATACCGCTTCCTGTTGGCCGACCTGATGCCATTTGGTAGGAACGCGCGCATCACGCTGGAGCATGGCGGCGAAAATGAATCCACCGAACATTACGAGACGGTCACCTACTGGTACGGAGCGCCCCATCCCACCCTGGTGAAGACCGACGAACTGGTGATTGCCGATCCCGCCAGCGAAAAAGCGCACAGCTACTCGTCGCCCGATGCGTCAGCGCCGTACGAGATCCGTTCTCGCTACGAGTGGGGCGTGGACACGCTCAATAGCCAGGAGATTTTTCCGCCTCAAACGGACCGCGGGCGCCATACAAAGGGAACGTCGGAATTCGCAATGAGTATCGATCCGCGGAATCTGGGTGTTCTGCTGCGTCGCAAGCTCGATTATTCTTTTCCGAACCAGCGCGCCGAGGTTTATGTCGCCGACGACCACGCAGGAAAACCGCAATGGAAGCCCGCCGGTATCTGGTATCTCGCCGGCTCCAATACCTGCGTGTATTCGAATCCGGAAGCGGAGTTGGGAGAAACGCAGCACGTTGTGCAAACCTCAAATCGCCGGTTCCGAGACGACGAGTTTCTGATCCCGCGCGATCTGACCGAAGGCCGGAGTGGAATTCGTATCCGCGTTCACTTCACACCGGTCAACCGTCCGCTTTTCCCTGGCTATCCTATGGCGGAACTGGCCTGGAGCGAAATCCGCTATACGTCTTACAGCTTCGTACTACGGTGATCAGCGTTTTATGAGGATGGGCGTGGGCATGCTCGTCCCCTCGCCGCACCGTTTTGGGAATCGGTCATTCTGTGAACCCGCAACCGATTCCTGGCCGTGATCTGACTTATTGCTCCGCCGCCAGGGGACCAGAATGCCTTTTGGCTCGATTCGGCGAACAGAGCCAATTGGGCAAAACTAACCCGGCTTTGTGCCGGTATCCCGTAGCCAAGGGTACTTTGATTCGCTACTATAGCGGATAAAGAACGGCGCAGATCGAAGTGACATTGGAATCGCGCAGCCGGCGTTTCAGTGAACCCATGAGACAGACTCCAACGTGGTTTGAGCGGAAGTTCGCGTTCCCTTTACCGGTCGAGCAGTATCCGAACTTGTGTGCGCGTCTGCGCGGCACTCCGGCACGGATCGAGGATGTCTTCCGTGGCTGTCCACGCGAAATCTTGGTCAGGAAGCCGCACGAGAAGTGGTCAGCCCAGGAGCACGCCGGCCACCTGCTCGATATCGAGCCCCTGTGGATGGCGCGGGTCTCCGATTTCCAGGAGGGCGCGACGGAACTCACGGCAGCGGACTTGACGAATCGCAAGACCCACGAAGCGAATCACAACGCGCGGCCCCTGGAGCAGATTCTGGCCGAGTTTCGAAAAGCCCGCGGGAAACTCTTAGACCGGCTGGAGCAGATCGACGCGCCCCTGGCCGGCGGCTCGTTGCTGCACCCGCGGTTGAAGACTCCGATGCGTCTGGTGGACCATCTGCACTTTGCCGCTGAACACGATGACCATCATCTGGCCCACATATGGGCCCTCGTGCATAACCCAGCCTCAACGCCAAACGAACATCTTTAAGGTAAATTCAACCCTATCTCACATTTGGCGTAAGCTCCGCGGGTATAAGCTTGAGCCGCTTGGGCGACCAGTGCGCTCCACGCGTCGGTCGGCTGGGCGGCGAACGCCGGCGACAACGCCTAGGTTGATTGGTCCTGATGCGGCCGCGGCAGGTGTCCGCTGGTAACTTAACGGTGAGTTCCTTACGGTAACGGTAAG
>JASHOO010000469.1 GCA_030041035.1 Bryobacteraceae bacterium
GAAAACAGACGATCGTGCGCAAGGGGTCACGGTTCGCGAAGTTGTTTCAGTAGCCCCGCGGCACTCGTCCTCGCTCGTTAGTCTTTCTGAAAGTATCGGTTCGGCAACAGCCAGTAGACCAGCGCGGCTGACAGTGGATGCATCAAACCCGCCATAAAGAACACGGGGGCGTAGGAGAAGTGCTGCACCACATATCCGGTCATCAGATTGGCGAGGATACCGCCGACGGCGCCGCCCATGCCCGAGAATCCTGATGCTGTGGCCATTTCGTGGCCGGGAAACAGGTCGGCAGGCAGTGTCTGAATGTTGGAAACGAAGAAGGCGTGGCCCACGGTGATGAAGCACGTCGCCGCGATGGCCAGTCCTGCTGAGGGGACGAGGGGAGCCAGGATCGCGACCGGCATCAGCAGCGCGCTGATCAACAGGCCGAATTTGCGCGCGTCGGGAAGTTTCCAGCCGGCCTGCATCATTCGTCCCGAAAGCCAGCCGCTAAACAGATAACCCGCCCCTGCCACGGTAAACGGTACCCACGCGTAATCGCCCACCATCTGGAGATTGAAGCCACGCTCTTTGCGCAAGTATTCCGGGAGCCAGAAAATTACAAAGTAGATCACCGGATCGGTGAAGAAGCGCGCCAGGATCAGGGTGTAGCACTGGCGCATCCGGATGACTTTTCGCCAATCGACATGGCTCGCTGCCGAAGTTTCCCCGGGCGGTTGGACCTCGCTTTTGATGCGCGCATACTCATCGGCGCGCAGCAGCCGGTTGAAATGCGGCGGCTGATACACGAGCAACCATGCCACGAGCCACAGCAGGCCCAATGAGCCAACGCCCAGGAACGCGAAACGCCAGCCGAAACGCAAGGTGAGATAGGCCACCATGGGCGGCGCGATCGCCGAACCCAGCGACGATCCGGCATTGAAGACGCCTACTCCGAAGGCGCGCTGCCGGGGTGGAAACCACTCGGCCACGGCCTTCGCAGCGGCCGGCCAGTTGCCGGGCTCGCTTAAACCCAGTAGGAACCGGACCGCTGCCAGTGACCACATTCCCGTGGTCAGCGCGTGCAACATAGCGGCAACCGACCACGTGGAGATGAAGGCGGCAAACCCGCGCCGCGTTCCCAGCCGGTCGGTCAAATATCCCGAGCCCGCGTACATAATCGCGTAGGCTGCCAAAAACACCGTGACGACGTAGGAATAATCTTCCTCCGTCATGTGGAACTCAGCGCGCATGTCGCGCGAAACGATGGAGAGCGCCAGCCGATCGGCGTAGTTGATCATCGTGGAGAGAAACAGCAGGGCCGCGATGATCCAGCGGAGCTTGGGAATCTTCACCGGCCTTTCAGAGTACCCTTCGCGGCCGGGGATATGTCAAGAACCACATGGGCCTTGCGCTCAGCCCATGTGTGCAGCGTCCGACCCGTGTAGAATAAACATTCCTGCCCGCACTCCTCGGAACGGGCGGACTCAAAGACACATGCGAAAACTTCGTTGGGGTGTTCTCGGCGTCGCCAATATTGCCGTCGTCAAAGTGATTCCCGCCATGCAGCGGGGTGAATGGAGCGAAATTGCGGCCATCGCCTCGCGCGATCTTGCCAAAGCGCAGCAGGCCGCCCGCCAGCTCGGTATTCCCAAAGCCTATGGCTCGTACGATGAGCTCCTCGCCGATCCGGATATCGACGCCGTCTACAATCCGCTTCCCAATCATCTGCACGTTCCGTGGTCCATCAAGGCCGCCGAAGCAGGCAAGCACGTGTTGTGCGAAAAACCGCTCGCGCTTTCCGTTGCGGAAGCCAACGAGCTCCGCAATGCCCGCGAGCGCACCGGCGTGAAAATTGGCGAAGCCTTCATGGTGCGCACACACCCCCAATGGTTGAAGGCCCTGGAACAGGTACGCAGCGGCCGCATCGGCGATCTGCGCGCCATTATGGGTTTCTTCAGCTACTCGCTCAGCGATCCCACCAACGTGCGGAACATTCTCGAATGGGGTGGAGGCGGGCTGATGGATATCGGCTGCTACCCCATTTTCACGTCCCGATTCCTCTTCGGCGCCGAACCCCGCCGCGTTCTGGGACTGGTCGAGCGCGACCCGAAGATGAAAATCGACCGCCTCACCTCGGCGATCCTCGATTTCCCTGCGGGCCAATCGATCTTCACCTGCGCCACGCAGCTTGTGCCTTACCAGCGCATGCAAGCCTTCGGCACCAAAGGCCGCATCGAAATCGAGATCCCCTTCAATGCACCGCCCGACCGCCCTTGCCGCGTTTTCTTCGACGATGGCAGCGACCTGTTCGGCGCCGGCATCGAGACTCATCAAACCCCCATCTCCGATCAGTACACCATCCAGGGCGATCAATTCTCGCGCGCTGTGCAAGGCGATGGTGACGTGCCCGTGCCGCTCGAATCCGCCATCGCCAATATGGCCGTGATTGAGGCCGTGTTCCGCTCGGCCGAATCGCGAAAATGGGAGGAGCCCTAAGACGTCAACCGCCCGGTCCACTCGCGTTCACTAAAATAGAGGTATGGGCAGTGTAAGCCCCACACACGCAACCGCCACGCTCTCCGCCGACGATCCCGGCTACCAAGCCCTGCGCTCGGGAGCCGCCTGGATTGATCTATCCTCGCGTGGCAAGATTATCGCCGGCGGCGAAGATCGCGCGCGCCTGCTGCACGCCATGACCACCAATCAGGTCCAGGAGCTGCGCCCGGGCGAAGGCTGCTACGCGTTTTTCCTCAACGCACAGGGCCGCATCCTCAGCGACACCAATCTATTTTGCCGCGAGCAGAATTTTCTGCTGGATGTCGAGCCGGAAACGCGCGAGCCGCTCTTCCAGCATCTCGATAAGTACATCATCGCCGACGATGTGGCGCTCGAAGACGCAACCGCGCACATCGCCACGCTGGCGCTCGAAGGGCCGCAGGCATTGGTCAAAGCGGCTCGGCTGGGCTTGCCTGCGCCGGAAAAACCTTGGGCGCACATCGCCGGCAACGATGTCATCGTGGCGCACGTCAGCTCCACCGGCGCCGCTGCTTTGCGGTTTTTTGTTCCCGTGGACCACAAATCGCAGTTGACCTCGCTGTTCCAGACCGCCGGCGTCCCCGAGGCCTCGCCGCTTGCCGCCCGCATCGTGCGCCTGGAGAATTTTCAGCCGCGCTATGGCGAGGACATCCTCGCCACCACTCTCTCTCAGGAAACGCAGCAGGCGCACGCCGTCAACTTCAATAAGGGGTGCTATATCGGGCAGGAAATCGTCGAGCGTGTGCGTTCGCGAGGCTTGGTGCATCGTCTGCTGGCGGGTGTGGAAATCGACGCGACCGAAGCACCCGAGCCGGATACCCGGCTTTTCCAAGGTGACGAGAATGTCGGCAAGATGACCTCGGCCGTGTTTTCACCGGCGCTCGGTAAAGTAGTCGGCATGGCGTACGTGCGCCGTGAACTCGCCGAACCCGGAACCACGCTCGCCGTCAACAGCCACCCCGCCATTGTCCGCGCGCTACATCGCCCGTAGATCGTCCAGCACCGAGCGCGGAATATTCAGATTGCCTTCGTAACCGCGGCCCAGCTCGATGCGGGGTTTGTTGGCGCCGTGGAAATCCGAACCACCGGTGACCGCCAGATCCATCCGGCGTGCCAGCTCGAGATAGCGTTCCACGTCTTCCGGCCGATGGTCGCTGTGAAACACTTCGAGCGCGCGCAGCCCCATGTCGCGCATTTCAGCTACCCAGCCGTCCAGCTCATTCCCGTTCCTTGCGCCCCGCTCCACCCGCCTGCCCACCCGGATGGGGTGCGCCAGCGACGGAATGCCGCCTCCGGCGAGCACGCGTTCAATGCCTTCACGCATGGGAACCTCGCGCCGCTGCACATAGCCCTTCGCCGATTCATCCAGATATTCTTCGAAGGCCATGTCGAGGGTCGTCACATAGCCCTTCTCCACCAGCACCCGCGCGAAATGCGGCCGGCCCGTCATGCTGCGGCCCTTGGCCTCCACTTCTTCGATCGTGATATCCACGCCCAGCGAGCGCAGCCGCTCGATCAATCGCAAGTTCCGGTCTCGTCGCGATTTGTGCAACTCGCGCAGCCAGGCACGAAATTCGGCTGAGGGCGGCTGGTTCACGAAGTAACCGAGCAGGTGCACGGAGCGTCCGTGAAAACGCGTCGAAATCTCAATCCCGCAGACCAGATCCAGTCCGGCACTGCGCGCCAGCGGCTCGGCGCGGTCGTACCCTGCAAGCGTATCGTGGTCCGTGATGGCCAACGCTTCGAGACGCGCCGCAACCGCAGCATTGACCAATTCCGCGGCGCTGTAGGTGCCGTCCGATTCGTTGGTATGTGAGTGGAGATCGATCAGAAGGAAATCAGCCCCAGTTCCTCTAGTTTAGCCCAGACCTTGTTTGTGCTCTCCTCCGTCGTCTCGCTGGCCGAATGCACTATCACCTCGGGATGCAGCGGCGGCTCAGGGAATATCCGTCCGATCAACTTGCCAATTTTATACGAAGCGTGAACTCCATTGGCTCGGCATGGCGTTGCGTTAGTCTCCACGAGTTCCTGTCCGCTGCATATTCGGCATCGAACAGGAACTCCAGCTGAGCAGCCGGTTGGGGCGTCGCAGCTGCCTTCGCGGAAAATGACGATCCCGATATCACGTGTCCTTTGTAACTGAACGATATCCCGAGGTCCGTGCAGGCTCGAGCCAACACCTCTGCCATGATTGGCGCTTTCCTGCGTAGGTACTTCCCAATCGTCGATTCGTCTACACCCAAATCTGCGGCAAGCGACGCATTCGTATATTTCGTCCCCCTCGACTCCTTATACGCTGCTAAGGCGTTCGAGACGGCATCCAGGAACTGCGGATCCGTCTGCGTTAGCTTCACTCGACGAGGCATTTCTGGATTATAATCCTCTTGAATAAGGACAGTCACTGGATTATAATCCTGGTAGCGCCTGTCGTGCTCGAGCGAACGTTCATCCACATCCCCGGTATCGGTCGACGGACGGAACGTGAATTATGGCAGGCCGGGATTGATTCCTGGGACGAGTTCGCCGATTTCTTCACGCGGCCGACTGCGCTCTCGCCAGGCCTGCGGCGACGGCTGGAGACGTACATACCTCAGTCCATCGACGCGGTGCAGAGGAGGGATGCAGCGTTCTTCTCCCGGCTTTCTCGGCTGGGCGAGGCATGGCGGCTCTTCCCCGAATTTGCGGATCGATGCGTTTTTCTCGACATTGAAACCACGGGTCTCTCTCCTGTCTTCGATACCGTGACGATGGTCGGTCTTTATGATGGGCACCACTACGAGACCTTCATCGATGGTCAAAACCTCCAGGATGTTCCCGCGCGGTTGAAGAAATACTCCTTGGTCATCACCTTCAACGGTGCGGGGTTCGACCTCCGGTTCTTGAAACTGGCGTTCAAGAACCTGGAACTGCCTCCCATCCACATCGATCTTCGTTGGGTCACGCGGCGCCTTGGATTGAAAGGGAATTCGGTATTTGCAGGGACACGGCGGTTGAGGACGTGGATGGTCACGAGGCCACAGTGTTGTGGTCGCGCTATCTAAGGGGCGACCGCGCGGCGCTACAACAGCTCATCACCTACAACAGCGAAGATGTTGTCCATCTGAAGGCCATCATGGAGATGTCCTACGACAAGCTCGCAAAGCAGGTTTCTGGTGCTCGCCGTCAGAAAAAGGAGTTTCGCGGCGTTAGCCCTGTTCCCAAACCTCCGAAGTTGGGTAAGCAAGCGGCGCCGGACGCTTCGACAACCTTGGTTGCCCGCCTGCTCGCACGGAGCCCTATCCCGGCTCCCAAGATCGTCGGTATCGATTTGACGGGCAGTGAACGCAGGGCAACCGGGTGGGCCATCCTGCGCGGCTCTCAGGCGGAAACGAAAAGCCTCATCACTGATGACGACCTGATTCGAGAAACTCTGGCTGCCAACCCGGACATCGTATCTATCGATTCTCCGCTCTCGGTGCCCGAGGGCTGGAGCGATGAGCAGAAGCAACTGGTCACCGATTCTCCCATCTATCGCAAGTGCGAGCTGGCGTTAAAGAGAATGGGCATATCGGTCTTTTGGTGCCTCTTGCCGACCA
>JASHOO010000470.1 GCA_030041035.1 Bryobacteraceae bacterium
AGCTCGTGGAACTGCAGGAGGGGGCCGTCTGCCGGCCGCCGCGTTACAGGCCGGCGGCGGGTGCATTGCTCGAGGCCTATCGCGCCGCGGGAATCCGCCCGGTGTTGAGCGGAGTAGTGGAGTGAATCATATGAAATGGATAACGCTGTTTCTACTGGCCGCCGCGCTGCACGCGGCGGAACCGAATTGGAACGAGATCGGCCAGACGGCCCTCGATCTGCTCCAACAATACGTTCATATCCAGTCCATCGACCCGCCCGCCAACACCGCCGAGGCTGCCCAGTTCGTCCAGCACGTTCTGGCCGAAGGCGGCATCGAGGCCCGGCTTTACACGAGCGGCCCCACCGGCCAGACGAATCTCGTGGCCCGGGTCGCCGGACGCGACCGCTCCAAAAAACCGCTGCTGCTGCTCAACCATCTCGACGTAGTTCCCGTAGATCGCAAAGCCTGGAGGTTTGACCCCTTCGCCGCTGTGATCCAGAATGGCGAGATCTGGGGCCGCGGCACCATGGACATGAAAGGCATCGGCATCGAGCAGATGATGGCCCTCGTCACGCTCAAGAAATCCGGCATCCTGCCTCCGCGCGATATCATCATGCTCTCCACCGCCGACGAAGAAAACAACGGCACCTACGGCATCCGCTGGATGATCGATCATCATTTTTCCGAGATCGACGCCGAATACGTGCTGGACGAGGGCGGCTTCGGCACGCGCAGCATTCTGGCGCCGGATAAGCTGGTGTTCGGCATCGAGGTGGGAGAGAAGCAGACGCTCTGGCTGCGTGTGACCGCGCACGGTACCGCGGCCCACGGTTCGCAGCCCATTCCGGACAACGCCAACGTGACGCTGCTCGCCGCGCTCCAGAAAGCCATGGCGCTGCCGCCGGCGAAACCGCATCCCGTGGTCGCCGAGATGATCCGCGCCATCGGCGAGCCCCTCGCGGCCAACAAGTACACCGCTGCCATCCAAGCCAACACCGTTTCGCTGACCACCCTGACCTCCGGCGTCGGATCGCCCGTCAAGGTGAATGTGATTCCTTCCACCGCCGTAGCCACGCTCGATTGCCGCCTGCTGCCGGGGGTGAACGCGCCCGAGTTCATTTCCGGGATGAAGGCGCGCATCAACGACTCCCGCGTGACCGTCGACATGATCAACGAGCCCGAGGATCCCGGGCCCTCCAGCAGCCATACGCCGCTGTTTGAAGCCATGACCCGGGCCATCCGCAAGGTTCATCCCGACGCCATCGTCACCCCCATGCTCGTGCCCCATGGAACGGATTCGAACAAATTGCGCGTCAAAGGCGTAATCGCCTATGGCTTCACGCCCATGGTGCTGGATCTTTCAACCGCCGGCTCCATGCATAGCGACCAGGAGCACATCCCGATTGCGGAGTTCGAAACCGGAATCCAAATCTTCTATGAAGTGCTCAAACAAGACTGGTAATTCTTATCACAGGAGGGGACGATGAAGTCGTGGATGGTTACAATTGCGTTACTGTGCGCTGCGGCGCCGGCTTTGCCGCAAAGTCTCACCAAAGAGGAACGCGAGCTTGCAATCAACGATTTGCAGGCCACGCGCAAGCTGTTTCTCGATTCCGTAGCCGGCCTTTCGGAGGCGCAGTGGAATTTCAAGCCGGCGCCCGATGTCTGGTCGGTGGCCGAGGTGGCCGAGCACATCGCGGTTTCCGAAGACACGCTATTCTCACTGGTGACCGAAAGGATCATGAAGTCGCCCGCCCAGCCCGAAAGACGCAGTGAAGTGAAGGGGAAGGACACGGTCATCCTGGAAAAAGTGGTGGATCGCAGCCAGAAAGCGCAGGCTCCCGAAATCCTGCGGCCCACGCACCGCTGGGCGACCCAGCAGGAGCTCGTCGCTCACTTCAAGGAAAGCCGCGAGCGCACCATCAATTATGTCGAACACACCGATGATGCCTTGCGCGATCATTTCTTCGACCACCCGCTGATCGGAACGATGGATGGATATCAGTGGCTGCTGCTGATCACGGCACACTCGCACCGCCACACGCTGCAAATCGAGGAAGTCAAGGCGAACGCAAACTTCCCCAAGCAGTAGTGGCCGGGCAGCACCGCGACCGGGCGCACTTCTTGTCGTTTCCGCGTCGGGACCTGACTAGCAGTAGTGGCCGGGAATGCCCAGCCTCCCGCCTAATTGCCGGTCCGCACCACCGTGACAGACCGCCACGCCGAGTTGCCGGCAGCGTCATAGGCGCTGATGGTCACGGTATTGGTTCCCACCAGCAGAGGGATATTCTGCGCGATCCAAGTCAGCGTCCCCGAAGCTGTGCCCGAGGCTCCCGTTGACGTGCTCCAGGTGACCGAGGTGACGCCGACGCTGTCCGTAGCCATGCCCTGAAACGTAATCGTGGCGGCCGTCGTGGAAACGATGGTCGACGCCGGGTTGGTGATGAGCAGCGAAGGCGGTGCCGTGTTGCCGGGCGAGCCGGACGGGGGCGCAGAGGGTGCACTGGGCGCGGGCGTGCTGGGCGGCGGCGCGGAAGGTGCATTCGGCGTTGGCGTGCTGGGCGGCGCCGTCTGCTGCGCCTGCTGGGTCACGGAAATGGTCTGGGTGACGATATGGCTCGCCGCGTCGAATGCCGTGATCGTGATGTTATTCACTCCCAGGTTGAGCGGAATCGAGGGGATATTCCAGCTTGCCGAGCCCAGCGCGTTGCCGATCTCGCCGTTGGCCGTGCTCCAGGCGACCACTACCGGCGCCACACCGCCCGAGGTCAGCCCGGACGCCGATACCGTAGATGCCGTCGTGGAGGAGTTCGCGGCCGGACTCTGAACCGTGAGGGTCAGTTGCGCCGGCGCCGGCTGCGACGAGGGCGCCCCCGCGGCCGCACCGTAGTAAGACTGCACCACCGTAATATCGCCCGTCCCCAGCCCCGTGCGCATGCGGTAGTAGGGATACATCACCTGGTTGGGATCGTCCACGTGCACCAGCCCCAGCGCATGGCCGGCCTCGTGCAACGCCACGCTGTAGAGATCGATATCTGCTCCGATCTGCCAGCGCTCGTCATTGTTCAGGTGCATGTCGCCGGCGATCGGCTCCGGATTCAGCGGCGCAGGATAAAACGTATGCGCCAGGATGGTAGAGCCGTCAAACGGATACGCGTCGCCGTGGGCGCCAGTCGCAAATAGCACGTTCACGGTTTGTGGCGCCGTGGCACTGGGGGCGCTGGTAAAAATCACATTCGCATATTTGGCCCATTCGTTGAATGCTTTCAGGATCTGCTGCTGCGATGCGTTCGCCGGAAGCTCCTGGGTCAACTGCGAGAAGTAGTAGCCGAGTGTCAGGCCGTTGGGCCCCGTCACCGTCCAGGGATAGCCCGTACCCCCGAACTGGCCGGTGGTCGTGCTTTCTGCCGCCGCAGCCCCCTCACACGCGTACACGTGCCTGCCGTCCAGCAGCTCCGGCGACGCCGGAAATACATAGGCCACTTCATCCCAGGCCGCCAGGCTGGAAATCGCCCCGAAGTTTCCCGCCACCAGCAGATGATGCGAGGCCATGTAACGGTTCTCGATCAAGCGCAAATTCTGTTCCCGCACCATCGCGCGCGCTTCAGTCATGTTCACGTCGGGGTGAAATTCCACTACGTACGCGCCCGGCGCGTGCCCCGTTGCCACCTGTCCGGTGATGAGCGGGCTGATCTTGTCGCGATGCTCCAGCCGGCCGATCCAGCGCACCGGAAATCCGGCTACCGAGAAATCGTCCGGTGCCGCCACCATCAGCGTCGATCTGCCCACATAACTCGTCACCACGATGCCGTGCGCGCGCAACCGCTCGATCATTTCCGCGCTCACCGGCGCCTCAAATTGAATCAGGTAATGTGAGCTCCCCGGCGAGCGTCGCTCGAGAGGCTGGCTCAAATACTCCCGTCGATCCGCCGGGGGATCAAAATCCCGGGTTTTCAAATGAATGGTTTCGGCGGCCATACTGGCCACGCCGATCACCGTGAAGAGGAAAAAGCGCAAGACCATCACGTATAGCTCATCGGATGAGCGGAGATTTTCTTTAGGGCTGGTTCACTTCAGTAGTAAGACATGAGGCTAATAGCCTTCGGGCTCATTCTCGCCGCACCGTTGTGCGCCGCCGCAACCGTTCCGGTTCCCGCTTACACCATCAATACCGTCGCCGGCAGCAGCAACGTGGGCGATGGCGGTCCCGCCACCGCCGCCGCCTTGAGCGATGCCGAAGGCGTGGCCGTCGATTCCTCAGGCGACGTCTTCATCGCCGATGCCAACGATCACCGCATTCGCAAAATCGCCCCCGATGGAACCATCTCCACCGTAGCCGGTGACGGTTTCCCCGGCTTTAGCGGCGACGGCGGGCCTGCGTCAGCCGCGCGTCTCAACACACCGTACGGCGTCACCGTGGACAGCGCCGGTGACCTCTATATCGCCGACCTCGGCAATAATCGCGTGCGCGAAATCGCCGCCGACGGTACCATAACCACGGTTAGCGGTACCGAGACGTTCCTCGCCCCGCGCAACGTCGCCCTCGATGCCAAAGGCAATCTCTATGTCTCCGAATTCGGCGGCCACCGTGTACGCTGTGTCTCCACCAGCGGCACCATCACCACCATCGCCGGCACCGGCACCGCGGGCTTCTCCGGCGATGGCGGCCCGGCCACGGCTGCTGAGCTGAACTATCCCGCCGGCCTGGCTTTCGATAGCGCCGGCAATCTCTATATCGCCGACAGCAGCAACAACCGCGTGCGCGAAGTCGTCGTTGCCGGCACTATCACCACCGTGCTCGGCACCGGCGCTCCCGGCGCAACGCTGCCCAATCAGCTCAACGTGCCCACCGGCTTGGCCATCGATCCCTCGGGAAATCTCGACGTCGCTGACAGCGGCAACCAGCGCATCCAGCAACTCACACCCGCCGGCGCCATCCAGACTCTGCCCGGCGCGGGCCGTGGTGTCGCCGCTGACAGCCAAGGCGACCTGTTCATTGCCGACATGTCCCAGGTGCTCGAATTGTCGCCGGCCCTTAAGCTCACCACCATTGCCGGTGGCGGATCCTACTTCTTCGGTGGTGACGGCGGCCCGGCGACTTCTGCGCGCCTCAACGGCCCCGTGGCCCTTGCCCTAAACGCGTCCGGCGGCCTCTACATCGCCGACCAGAAGAACTCGCGCGTCCGCATGGTCGATGCCACCGGGACCATCAACACCGTCGCCGGAGACGGAACCTTCGCCTCCGGCCCCGGCGAACTGAGCGCGCCCGGCGGCGTGGCCGTGGATAGCTCCGGCCTGTTGTACATCGCCGACCAGAACAATGACCGTATCGTGGCCCTGGTTTCCGCTGGCAACCTGGTGACCGTCGCCGGAACCGCTATTCCGGGATTCAATGGCGATGGTCTTCCGGCGACTTCAACCCAGCTCTTCTCGCCCGGCGCCATGGCCTTCGGGCCCACCGGCATCCTGTACTTTGCCGACAAGGGCAACCAGCGGCTACGCGAGATGCTGACGGATCAAACCATCGCCACCGTCGAGCAAATCGCCGTGAGCGGCATTGCCGTGGATTCGTTAGGCCAGCTTTATGTGGCCGACGCCGATCTGCACGAAGTTTTCCGCATCGACCGGGCCGGCCACCAGGACATCATCGCCGGAACCGGCACGGCGGGCTTCGCGGGCGACGGTGGTCCGGCGCTCGCCGCGCTGCTCAACTCGCCCGGCGGAGTCGCCGTCGACGCGAGCGGCAATATCTACATCGCCGATACCGCCAACAACCGCGTCCGCGTGGTCACTCCCGATGGCAACATCCAGTCCATCGCCGGAACCGGCGCCGCGGATTTCAATGGCGATGGTGGACCAGCCCTCTCCGCCGTGCTCAACGCACCCACTGCATTGGCCACCGACGCGGCCGGCAACATCTACATTGCCGATACCGGCAACAATCGCGTGCGCCAGCTCTCAGTAGGGCAAGCTCCCGCAGCCGCCGCCACGCAGCAGACCGCGCCGCCGCCGTCGGTGGTGAATGCCGCCAGCATGCTCGCCGGCCCGGTGGCTCCCGGCGAAATCGTCTCCATCTTCGGACTGGGCATCGGCCCCGTGACTCCGGCCAGCGCCACCTTCGGTCCGTCGGGCGCGCTCCCCACCCAACTTGCCGGCACCCAGGTGCTCTTCAACGGCCAGGCGGCGCCGCTGTTCTACGCGCAGGATAGCCAGATCAATGCGCAGGCGCCCTACGAGATCGCCGGCAACACCGGCGTGACCGTCGAAGTGATCTATCAGGGCCAGTCCGCCGGCACCGTGACCGTCCCCGTAGCCGCGTCCGCGCCCGGCATCTTCACGGTGCTCGCCGGCACCGGCCTTGCCGAAGCCGTCAATCAGGATGGAACGCTCAATTCCACCGTCGATCCTGCGCCTCTCGGCTCCGTAGTCAGCCTCTACGCCACCGGTGAAGGGATCACGCAACCTGCCGGCGCCGACGGTGTGCCTGCAACAGGCACCTCTACCGCTCCCGTGCTGCCGGTCAACGTAACCATCGGCGGCTCGCCCGCCCAGGTGGCTTACGCAGGCGAAGCACCCGGCTTCGTCGGTCTGCTTCTGGTCAACGTGCAGGTGCCGGCCAATCTGTCTACAACCGGACTTGTGTCCGTCGTGCTGAACATCGGGACAGCATCCAGCCAGGCGGGGGTCACGATCGCGGTACGATAATCGTAGCCCCGATCTATGAACCCTGTTGCTCTCACCATCGCCGGCTCCGATCCTTCCGGCGGCGCCGGCATCCAAGCCGATCTCAAAACCTTCCACCAGCTCGGCGCCTACGGCGAGGCCGTCATCACGCTCGTCACCGTGCAAAATACGGTCACGCTCGAGTGCGTGGAGTGCCTCCCGGCGGTTCTGGTTCTGCACCAGCTTCGCGCCGTGCTCGACGATATCCCGCCTCATGCCGCCAAAACCGGTGCGCTGGGAAATCGCGCCATCGTCGAAGCCGTGGCCCGCGCCGCCGCCGACTTCCGCTTCCCCCTCGTGGTCGATCCCGTCCTGGTCAGCCAGCATGGCCGCGCGCTCGCCGAGGACGATATCCTGCCCGCGATGCGCGACGAGCTGGTCCCGCGCGCTGCCCTGCTGACGCCCAATCTCGCAGAAGCCGAAGCGCTCACCGGACTCGAAGTGCGCGATGTCGCCGGCATGCACCGCGCCGGCCGCCGCCTTCTGGAGATGGGCGCAAAGGCCGTTCTCGTCAAAGGCGGCCACCTGGCGGGCGACGCCGTCGACGTGCTCCTCACCAGCGGCTCGGTTCGCGAGTTCCGCGCTCCGCGCATCGAAACCCGCCACACCCACGGAACCGGCTGCACCTATTCGGCCGCCATCACCGCCGGGCTCGCGGCTGGAGCGCTGCTCGAGCCGGCTATCTCTTACGCCAAGGCCTTCGTCAACGAAGCGATTCGATCCGCCCCCGGCCTGGGGCGCGGCTCCGGACCTTTGAACCATCACGCTCCCATCCGCCTGGCCCGCGGAGGCGTGGGCGCATGAAGTTTCCCGATCTGTTGCTCGAAGCCGTCCGGCGCTCCGAGATCCCCTTGCGCTTTGAGCCCGGCGCCGACGAGGCCGTCGCCGCTCCGGTTACCGAGCTGCTTCGTGCCTGGATTCAGTCCCACGCGCAGTCCGACGGCAGCCGGAACGCACTCATTCAGGAACTGCTCGAGGAATTGGACGGCGCCCGCGAGGTTCCCCGATAGCCCTATGACCAAAGTGCAGATTCGATTTCGCCTCGAGCGGCCCCTCGATGAGCCCATGATGCCCCACATCGCCGCAGCCCATTCCATCTACGGGATATTCCGCGCACAGGTCGTGCCCTCAGGCCAGGAGATTGTCGTCGATTATGACGCCTCGCGACTGCGCACCGCCGACGTTGGGTCAGCGTTGAAGCGCGCCGGTGTTCCCGTGGAACTCGAGAAATAAAAAACCGGCGGTGCGCACTTTGTGCTTCTCAGCATCCTGTGCGCAGCCCGCCGGTTCGCGCCACTTCAACTGGCGTGAATTAATGCAAGGCAGCTACCAATATCAAACTACATGAAAAACCATTAACTTCCGGGCTGACTGAGTAATTTTTAGGCAGTTGTATCCCGGACAAATTTACATGGCACGGAAATAATTCCCGATCAGCCCGCCGCCTGCCGCTCCCGCCGTTCCCACCCCGGTTTGAACAAAGGCAGATAGTTTTCTTGCTGATACGGGTGTTTCCGGATCTCTTCCACGTTCAGATCAATCCCCAAACCCGGCCGCTCGGAAACCTGAATATAGCCGTTTACTACTTCTACAGGGTTGCTGACGATCTGCTTCTCCCAGGGCTCGTTAAATTCGTCGAAGATCTCATGAATGAAGAAGTTAGGGATGGAAGCATTCAGCTGCGCACAGGCCGCCGAGCACACCGGACCCTGCGCGCTGTGCGGCGCGATTACCGTGTAATGCGCGTCCGCCATCCCCGCCACCAGGCGGGCGGTGAATAATCCCCCTAGATTCAACGGCTCCGGCTGGAGGATGTTTACCGCATCGTGCTGCAACAACTCGGCGAACTGCTGCTTGTTGGAGAAACTCTCCCCCGTCGCAATCGGCACCGGACTGCGCCGCGCCACTTCCACCATCGCATGGATATTGGTGTGTGGCACCGGCTCCTCAAACCAGGCCGGCCGGAACTGGTGGATGGCTTCGGCGAACTCCACCGCGGTCGCTACGTTGAACCGGCTATGTACTTCAATCAAAAGGTCTACGGTCGGCCCCACCGCATCCCGCACGGCCCGGATAATATCGACCGAAAGGTCGAAATCATAGCGCGAGAGCGTCCGCCAGGCCGAGCCGAAGGGATCGAACTTCAGAGCCGTGTAGCCGCGCTCCGCGACCTTTTTGGCTTTTTCCGCGAAGCTCGCCGGAGTGCGCGGACCGCGATACCAGCCGTTGGCGTAAGCGCGGAGCTTTTCGTGGCAGCGGCCGCCCCAAAGGTTGTAAATGGGCTGGTTGGTGGCTTTGCCGATGATGTCCCACAGGGCGATCTCGATCGCCGCCACCGCGCACATGTGGACCTGCGCGCCATCCGAGTAAATATCGCGGACCAGGCGCTGGGTAATGATCTCGACCTGAAACGGGTCCATCCCGATGATGAGCGGCTTCAATTCATGGATGGCAGTTTCGATGGTCTTGGCGAAGTAGTTGAGCGTCCCTTCGCCGACGCCGTGGATGCCTTCGTCGGTAGAGACTTTCGCAAACAGCCAGTTCTTCCAGGGGTTGCCGGCGATGTACGTGTCGATGGCGGTGATGCGCATAAGAGGGAATTGTAGCGCGGCGAGGGGGATTGCTAGCGCTTCAGCCCTGCCCGCCAGTTGAGGACGACGGTGATGGACCTGTTTTCTTCTCCGACCGGGTCACCGAAGAGGAATCGCGTGCCGTCTTTGGACACGGCATATTGGGAATTGATCGTGTCCACTCGGATGGAAGCCCGAAACAAAGCTTTCGGCGCACTGGTCTCCATGCTGGTGTCGCCCTTCAATGTAACCGACATCATCCTGCCGTCCAGGCTGAGATAGAAAAGCTCCTTGCCGTCTTTCCGCCATTCCGGCTGGCATCCACCACCACTCGAGACCTGGCGCTTGTCCTTGAACGACGGAAACGATGCTGCGTAGACCTCTTTCCGACCTGACTCTTCGGAGTCATAGGCAACCCACTTGCCATTCGGAGATGCTTGAAGCAGTTCGTACCTGATATTTGAGTTCACCAGCAATACCGGTTTCCGGTCGCCTGAAGGAAGGACCTGGGAAACCCGGTCTCCTTGAAGTAGAACGGTACCGTCTGGCAGCCACTGGCTCGCAAAAACGTAGTCGTCTGTTTGAAAGACTAACGTCTGATCGCCCCCACCTATAGCCTTCCGAAACATCACGTGCTTTTCCGTCTCAGTGGAGCTGAACACGATCTCCTTGCTGTCCGGTGACCAATGAGGCTCGTCCGATGCGTAAGAGATCAGGCGCGACTGGATGCCGGTAGGGATCTCCAATATCCAGATCTCGTCGTACTCCTTGGCTGTGTTGTAACGTTTTAACGCCAGCCTTCGTTCATCTGGCGATAGATCCAGCTCCTCGTAGACCCCTGGTTCGCCGACGGCTGCTTGCGGTGCGCCTTCCCGCGTGTGCCAAGCCAGTTGAATTGGAACCCGGCCACTTGCGCTATACGCCAGGACACCGTTTTGGGAGATGGACGCCAGCGCCGCTGGAAGGTAACTCATGCGCCCTACGTGCTCCGCAATGGGAACGGGGTCGCCGGTGAACTGGAGCCTGGCAGCATCAAAGGGACGGGCGAGCAGGGTGTCCTGGCCTAGGTAGATGAGAAATCCAGGCGAAGCGTAGGTTGCAGCCGAACCGTCGGGAATCAGTATCGGTGTACCCGCGGCGTCCAGGGACGCCACATAGACACCGTGTTTTGGGCCTTCGGAGAGATAGAGAAAATGCCGTCCGTCCGGCAGGAACTGCGGCAGGAGCATACTTGTCTGCTGCCGCGACTTGTCTAACTGAATGACGGGCTTCGGCTCGCCCCCAGCCGCGGAAACACGGTAGATTGCAGAGCCATTGGTGCCAGAAAACGCAATGACGCCATTGCGGCTCCAGGTGCCTCCCCCGGTTGGAAAGGCGACATCACAGATCGACTGAGCCGGCCCTCCGGCTGCATCTATCCGCTTGAGCTTGGTGTTGGTGAAGAACGCGACCGAGCGGCTGTCGGGTGACCAAAAAGGGAGATATGCCTCTTCGGTTCCAGGCAGCAATTGCCCTGTGAGGGAATCGAGCGATCGGAGCCAAAGGTGGCGACTGCCATCGGCAGCGACACCAGGCAAAACCACGCGCTGACCATCCGGCGAGACGACGGGGAAACCAAACCAGTCCGTCGTCGTCTTCTCCGGCAGCGGGAACTGAAACCGGACAGCGTGCGATTCCGCGGGGCGCTGGTTGAAGTGAACGAAGGCGAGGGCGACGGATAACAGCGCCACCACGACAGCCCACAAGATTCGCTCGCGCGCCTTCCCTTTGCTGACCGCAGACGCTGCGGTTCCCGGCTGCGAGCCGGTGTCGGAGATCCACTTCAGCTCTACTAGCACATCATGTGCGCCCTGCCAGCGGGCATCCGGATCTTTTGCCATGCACGTCCGCACCACGTGATCGAGTGCCGGCGAAGTTAGCGGTTGCAGCGACGACACGGGAGGCGGATCGCGCTCGAGAATCGCCGCGATCAGGCTGGCGCGGCTCTTGCCTTCGAACGCTCTGCGGCCGGTGGCCATTTCGTAGAGCACAGCGCCCAGCGCGAAGATGTCGGTGCGGGCGTCAGCTTCCTGACCTTCCAACTGTTCCGGAGCCATGTACTGCATGGTGCCGAGGATGGTGCCTTCGGCGGTCAGCGGCGTGGTTTGGGTGGGCAACTGTGTCATGCCGGCCGCAGCTTCGGCGGCTTGCATCTTCGCGAGGCCGAAATCCAGGAGCTTGGCGCCGCTCTTGGTGAGCATGATGTTGCCGGGTTTCAGGTCGCGATGGATCACGCCATGGCGGTGCGCCGTATCCAGTGCATCGGTGATCTGAATGGCATACTGCAAGACCTGATCGGGGGGCAGCGGTCCTTTCTTCAGACGGTGCGCCAGCGTCTCGCCTTCCAGGTACTCCATGACGAGGAAGTCGATGCCGTCCTGATGGCCGACGTCGTAAAGCGGGCAGATGTGGGGATGGCTCAGGCTGGAGATGGCCTTGGCTTCGCGATCGAAACGCTCGCGGGCCTGCGAGCTGCTCGAAAGATGCGTGGGAAGAATCTTGATGGCGACGGTGCGGTCGAGGCGGGTGTCGCGGGCGCGGTAGACTTCGCCCATGCCTCCAGCGCCGATCGACGAGAGAATCTCGTAAGGGCCCAAGCGAACTCCGGGCAACAGACTCATTTCTTCAACCCAGCTTGCCAGTTGAGCACAACTCTTACCAACCTGCTCTCTTCTCCGACCGGGTCGCCATAAAGGAACCGTGTGCCGTCCTTGGACACGGCATATTGAATATTGTTCGGGTCCACCGGGATAGAAATTCGAAACAGGGCTTTCGGCACGGATGTCTCAATGGAGGTATCACCCTTGACAGCGACCGACATCATCTTGCCGTCGAGACTGAGATAGAAAAGCTCCTTGCCGTCCCTTCGCCAAACCGGGTTGCACCCGCCGCCAGTGGAAACTTGGCGCTTTTCATTAAACGACGGGAACGCGGCGACGTAGACCTCCCACTCGCGGTCGGTGGTGTAATAGGCCACCCAGCGGCCGTTTGGAGATACCTCGGGCCGATTTTCCTCCTTCAGCAAAATCTGGGGCTTTCCGCCTCCCGAGAGTGGGACCTGATAAACCGTTGGCGCTCCTACCAGCGCGGTGCCATCGGGCAGCCATTGGATTACCCATGCGTCCTGGTCGCTTTGGAAGACTAGCGTCCGGTCCCTCCCGCCAAGGGTTTTCCGATAAACTGCAACGCTCCCTTGCCCTTGCTCCCAGGAACTGAACAGGAGCTCGCGGCTGTCTGGAGACCAGTGCGGGTCGGTAGTGGGGTTGGATTCCAGGCGCGAGAAAATGCCGGTCGGAATATCTAATATCCATAGCTCGGAAGTGTTCTCGCTCGAGTTCTCGCGTATGATCGCCACTTTCTTTTCATCCGGCGAAAGATCAATTTCGTCATACAGCCCCGGTTCTCCGACTGCGGTCTGCCGAGAGCCTTCCCGATTGTGCCAAGCCAACTGAATCGGGCCGGAACTGGGGCTATAGACAAGAGTGCCGGTTTGAGAAACTGAGAAGTACCCGTGCCCCACATGCTCGGCAATTGGAACAGCGTCGCCCGTAAACTTCAGCGTTCTCGCATCGAAGCGTCTTGCGAACAGGGTTTCTTGACTACCGTAGACCAGGAATCCTGGCGGAACGTAAGTCGCCAGCGACCCACCGGGAATCAGCACCTGCGCATCCTTGTTGTCCATTGAGCCTAAGTACAGGTCATGTTTGGCGCCTTTGTCCAAAACATAGAGAAAACGCCGCCCCTCTGGCAAAAACTGTGGAAAGAGCAGAGACGTCCCTTTCTCTGCCGCAATCGCAGGTTTCGGTTCTCCGCCGGATGCGGGAACGCGAAGCAACGCGC
>JASHOO010000052.1 GCA_030041035.1 Bryobacteraceae bacterium
GCCCGCCGCCACTCCTCGCCGTCTCTTCGGCCCGAGATAACGTTTGTAAACTGTTCGATGTAAGAAACTTCACACATCTCCGGCAATTCCAGGGTGTCCCGCCTCCCGAGCACCAGTTCCAAGTGCTGTTACCCCTTGCTTACGGTAACTTCATGTCGTAATATCTGAGCATCGCAGTCCGCGATTATAGGGGGCAGAATGTTCAGAAAGCTCGTGTTGTTTGTTTGCTTGGGCGTATGTCTGGGTCTGACGATCAGTACACCGGCCCATGCACAATCCATCACTTCAGGTGATATTTCCGGAACGGTGACCGATCCGAGCGGCGCCGCGGTGCCCGGAGCTTCGGTCACTCTGCTGAACCTCAGCACGAATACCACTCAGAAGACCGCCACCAATGTACAAGGCGTTTACCGCTTCGGTTTTTTGCCTCCGGGCAGATATACCGTGACCGTGAACGTCTCCGGCTTCCAGCCGCAACAGCAGGCCGGTCTGCTGGTCGTCGCCGGTCAACCCACTGCCGCCAATGTCACCCTGCAGGTGGCTGCCGCGACGCAAACCGTTGAGGTCTCGGAAGCCTCTGAATTTCTCCAGACCGAGAATGCCGACGTCACCACCACCTTCCGTTCGGCGATGGTCGACAACCTGCCCAACCCCGGCGGCGACATCACCTACTGGGCGCAGACCGCTCCCGGCGTGGTGATGAACACGCAGGCCGGCTTCGGCAACTTCTCCGCCAACGGAATGCCGGGAACATCCAATCTCTTCACCATTAACGGCCAGAATGAGAACGACCCGTTCCTGAGTATCAACAACAGCGGCGCCTCCAATCTGCTGCTCGGCTCCAACGACATTGCCGAAGTCAACGTCATCAATAACGCCTATTCCGCCCAATACGGCCAGTTCGCAGGGACTCAGGTCACCTACGTCACCAAGTCCGGAACCAATGACTTCCACGGCGATGCCATTTACAACTGGAACGGGCGCGCCTTGAACTCCAATCAGTTCTTCAGCAACGAAGTCGGCCAGCCCACGCCCTTCAACAATTTCAACCAGTGGCAGACCGACGTCAATGGGCCCATCTGGAAGAGTCACACCTTCTTCGACGCGGCTTATGAAGGCGTCCACAACGTTCTGCCCACGGCCAGCGCCCTTACGTTGATCCCCAGTCCGCAATTTGAGAAGGCCACGCTGGCCAACCTGACGGCCGACGGCAATGCCGCGGAGATTCCCTTCTATAACCAGGTTTTTGGCGTTTATAACGACGCTCCCGGCGTCGGCTCCGCCACTCCCGTGGCCGGTGGAGGGTGCCAGGGCGAAACGTTTGCCGGCCTGGGTAGCGCTCCCTGCGCGCTCCAGTTCCGGACCACGCCGCCCAATGAGATCACCGAATATCAATGGTCCGGCCGCGTCGATCACGTGTTCAGCGACAAAGACCGCGCCTATATCCGCGTCTTGCGTGACAACGGTTTTCAGCCCACCTTTACCAGCCCCTTCGGCAAGACTTTCAATGACCAGAGCCTTCAGCCCGAGATGAGCGGCCAGATTGCCGAAACCCACGTCTTCGACCCCAACACCGTCAACGAATTCAAGGGGTCCGCTCTGTTCTACGCAGCTTTCTTCGGGCCATCGGACGAAAGCGGAGCCTTGTCGGCTTTGCCCACGTTTCTGGCATTCTCGGGCAGTCCCTTCACGTCCATCGGCTACGGCGAACCTCCGTACCCCCCAGGCTTCTTCTTTCCTCAGGGACGCCGCGTTTTTCAGTATCAGGTGATCGACGACATCTCCCACATTCACGGCAACCACACCTTCCGCTCCGGCTTTAGCTGGCTGCATGAGAACGTAACCGATCTCGATTTTCCGTCGCTCGGCGGCCCGGTCAACGGCGCCGTCGACACCACGTTGGCGAACTTCTTTGCCGGCGGTGGCGCCGGTACCAATCTTTTCCAGGGCTTCCCCTCCACCGATGAGGCAGGGTTCCGGTACAACACCATCGGCGGCTACGTCGCCGACGACTGGAAGGTGAACAACCGCTTGACGCTGTCGTTGAATTTGCGCATGGAGCACTACGCCAGCCCCACGTGCGATACCAACTGCTTCTCCCGCCTCGCCAGTAGCTTCACCGGGGCGCCCGATGCCAACGCCGCCTCCACGCCCTACAACCAGTTCATCATTGCCGGTGAGCACGACGCTTATCCTCACACCACACCGCTCGTCTGGGAGCCCCGCGTCGGCATCGCCTGGAGGCCCTTCAACAGCGATAAGACCGTGATTCGCACCGGCGCGGGCGTTTTTGCCGATGAGCTTCCCGGCGGCAATGCCGAGTTCGCGGCCTTCAATACTCCGGGTCTGAATGCCTTCACCATCGGAAACGGCCCGATCGCCCCCGGCGTGCCCGGCAGCCTGTTCACCATTGCGGCCGCCGCAAATAAGGCCCTGCTGACTCAGTTCAGCTCCGGCGGAAGCTTTAACTCCATTTCCGCCACCGTTCCCGGATTCGTTGCTCCCAATTTCACCTCTTTCCCGGATCCCTTCAAGCAGCCGACCTATTACAAATGGAATTTCGGAATCGAGCAGGTCATCCCGTGGAGAATGGTGTTGAACCTCAACTACTCGGGCATGCATGGCAGCCACATCCCGGTCGATGACGAGGGGCTGAACGCTTATTGCCCGACCTCCATTTGCACCAGCGGCTTCGCCGGCCTGCCCACCGCTCCCGCCAACGCCGCCTTCGGACTGGTGCAGCAGTACTTCTCGGCCGGTACCTCCAACTACAACGGACTCACCGTCAGCCTGCAACGGCGTCTTTCGGCTGGCCTCAGTTTCAACCTCAATTACACCTGGAGCCATGCACTCGACGACGTCTCCAACGGCGGCTTCCCCAACGAGCCCTTCAATGCCGTATCCACCGACAGTAACGTTACGACTCCTCTGAATCCGTTCAACATTCGCGGAAATTACGCAAACTCCGATTACGACGTCCGCAACTATCTCAGCGCGAGCTTCGTGTACACCGACATGTTCCGCCACTCCGGATTCCACCGGGGACCCAATCGGGTGTTCGGAGGCTGGACGCTTTCGAGCAACTGGTTCTGGCGTAGCGGGCTGCCCTTCACCGTCACCGATGGCGAAGCGGTTGCGCCTTTGCTCGGATTGAACTACGGTGGCTTGCTGACCGCCACGCCGCTCACGGCCATCCCGACGACTTGCAACAACGCGGTGAACGCGCCTTGTCTCTCCACCTCGCAGTTCGAGCCTGCCGTTGCCGTTCCTACTGGCTTCGGCACCATTGGACGCAATTCCGTCTATGGGCCGCATTTCTTCGATGTCGACCTGGGGCTGATGAAGGACATGAAGATTACCGAGCACGTGACCTTCTCGTTCGGCGCGCAGGCCTATAACGTACTCAATCACGTGAACTTCGACCAGCCGGTACAAGACGTCTCGAACCCGCTGTTTGGCTACAGTACCGCCGCCGTCGGCCCGCCCACCAGCCTGCTCGGATCGTTCGTGGGCGCCGGCAGTTCGCCGCGCTTCGTCGAAATCAGGGGCGTCGTGCGGTTCTGATATTGCAACGTCGGGTGCAGCGGCGCGTCATTTCTCCGGCGCCGCCGCGCCCCTCGCAGCAGCCGCTCGCCTTGCTTCCGGTTCCGCGTGGCGCTAAGCTCCAAGTAGGAGTTGCGTCATGAAATATCTCGCGCGGTTCCTCGTTGCTTCTCTGTTGGTTCTGCCTGCTTTTGCGCGCACCGGCGGCGGAGGCCATGCGAGCGCGGGTGTCCGCGCCGGCAGTTTCCGCAGCGCCCCGGCTGGCGGCTTCCACGGCAATTTCCACTATAACCCCGGCTTTACCTATCGCCGCTACAATTACGGCTATGGCTACGGACTGGGTTATTCGCCTTGGCTTTATGCCTACCCGTTTCTTGGCTACGATTACAATTCCGGCTACGACACCGGTTACGCCTACCCGACTTACGACTCCAGCAGCCAGCCGCCCGTCGTCATCTACCAGCAGCAACCTCCGCCGCAATACTACGCGCCCCCGCCTGAGCCGGCGCAACCTGAACCTCCACCGCCCGATACTTCGACGGCTGCCATCGTGCGCCCCGCCGACGGCGAACCGGTTTACCTGATCGCCCTTAAGGGCCAAAGCAACATCCAGGCCGCCATTACTTATTGGGTGGAAGGCGACACGCTGCAATAGCTCAATCTGCAACGCCAGCAAAAACAGGTCCCGCTCGATTCCGTCGACCGCACACTCAGCTTCCAGCTAAACCACGACCGCCACATGGACCTCGTCCTGCCCACGACCCCATAGCGCCGGATTTCCGTCCCTCATTTTCCCCACCCCTCATTTTCCCCACCACTTGCTTCCTCATTAATTTTGGTTAGGATAAGCAGAAGTGTCGCGACTCGGAGGGAAGAACGGGGTTTCGAGGTCAGGAGGGAAAGGATGAACAGACGAAGCTTTATTTGGGTGACGGCGTTCGCAGCCGTGGCTGCGTTCAGCGCGATTTCGGGAAGGGCGGACACGCCAGGCCGGCATCCGCACTACATGCACGCGCGCAGCGATCTTCGCGCCGCGCAGTGGTATCTCAACGTCAGGGAAGAGCCGAATGTCACCAGAAACCTGCATGCGGCATGGGAAGAGGTGAACAAGGCGATCGTGGAAATCGACCACGCCGCGGTGCTCGACCGCAAGGATATGATCGACCATCCGCCCGTCGACACCGGGCTCGACCGCCACGGCCGATTCCGCAAGATCGTGGCTTTGCTTCGCAGCGCACGGCACGACATCGAGCATGAGGAAGACAACCCGGCCGCCGTCGGCTGGCGGGATGCCGCATTCCGTCACATCGACGCTGCGCTCGAACACATGCACCGCGCCGCCCGCGATCAGCATTGGGATCACGAGCTGGGATTCTAGCCGCTACATCGCAAGTATCGCGAGGGGCCGGACAGGTCCACGCCCAGCAGCGGAAAATAGGGAGGGAGACCTCAATTCCCGATTGCGCCTCGGCCAGCAAAATGGGAATTGCAGTCTCCGTTCCTCATTTCCTCATTTCCCACGTCAGCCTAGCGCCTACTGGGCGGTCTACTTCCACCCCACCCTCACGCTGTTCAGCACCTCAATCAGATCCACTCCCACGCCAATCGAGTAGTAATCCCGGCTCGTGCGATCCACGATGTACAGCGTGTTGGTGTTATCCGGCGCGGGATTCGCCGCCGTTTCCTCGGTCAGCGGGTAAATCGTCGGGCGCGCTCCGCCCAACCGAAGTTGCGCGGTCGCGAACAGATAAATCGCCGAGAGCACTCCCGGCTTCCCCGTCGAAAGCGGATAGAACGCCTCAATCCGGCTCACCACACCGCGAAACGTCCCCGGAGTGATCAACTCGCTTTGGCCGAACATCGCCGTCACCATCGCCGGCGGCGTCCGCACCCCGCTCCCGTACTGATCGGCGTAGCGCGTCGTTAGCCGGAACCCGCCAAAATATTCCTGCGCGTAACGGTCGGGGAACGGCGGCAAAAATGACACATATTTATAGGCTGGATTGGCCGCTGCCGGATATGTCTTCACGAAACTCGCATCAATCGGCGAGTTCACCGGGTTCGCAAACACCGCCGCCGTTGCTGGCGGCGGGTTCGCTGTGAGCGACCCGCTTGCCCCGAAGGCCGTCACCAACGACAGCAGAAATCGCGCCCGCGATTCCGCGCTCTGGTTCCACAGCGGAGAACGGATGTATCCCAGCCGCAGGTCAAGCCCCGTTAAAAACTCTGCCGCCTGCGCCACTTCGTTGTAGGTCAGGCTCGAAGCATTGGAGCCCAGCGTCGCCACCGAAATCGCCGAGCTCAGCGAACGCGGCGCGCTCCCGATGCGCACATCTCCCCACCATTTCAACCACGATTCGCCGTCCTTCGTCGTCGCCCGGAACAACCCTGGTACCGGACGGCTCCCGTAAAAGTCCAGAAAAAACTTTTGCGTGCTGTCAGTCCCGCTCGCCCCGCTCTGCTGAAACCCCACGATGCCGTGAAACTGCTCGCCGTTGAGCTCCGGAGCAGGTTGGACCAATGTGCTGCCGCAGGCGCTCGTGCTGCCGCTGAGGCAGGCGCCGATGGTTTCGCCCGGCCGTAATGGATTCACCGCCGGCACCTCATACATGATGTTTCCATCGGCATCGCTTCTCACCGTCGCAACCGTGACGCCCAGCCGCCGGATGTCGATGTTCGCACCCTTCGCCACCGCGACTCCCGTGATCTCCGGGTCATTCGCCCGCACCGGATTGAGCGCCACCTGTGCCGCACGTCCGGCCGGCACTCCCAGGCATAAGATCACCAGCGTGTTCCGGAAAACGTCTGTAATTTTAGATGTTTTCTCCATCAATATCTCCGAAATAACGTGGAATTCGCCTAAGCATCTTCGGATCGACGAAGGCTTTCTCGGCGCCCCGGCGCCTCTGCGGTGAATCACGGTGTAAGATGGCCTACTGCCATGCCCGAACTCGTCCGCTACGAACTGCGCGATCACGTTGCCGTCATTACCGTGGATAACCCGCCGGTGAATGCGCTCAGCCCTGGTGTCCCCGAAGCCATCGAAGCCGCCGTTGCCCGCGCCGGCGGAGATCCCGATGCGCACGCCGCTGTCTTAATCGGCGCCGGCAGCACCTTCATCGCCGGCGCCGACATCCGCTTCTTCGAAACCATCACCACCCGGGAGGCCTCGCTCGAGCGCTCTCGCGCCATTCACACCCGTCTGCGGCGTATTGAGGATTGCCCGAAGCCCCTGGTCGCCGCCATTCACGGCACCGCTCTCGGCGGAGGACTCGAAGTTGCCATGGCCTGCCATTACCGCGTCGCCGTGCCGTCCGCTAGGGTCGGCCAGCCCGAGGTGCTGCTCGGCATCATCCCGGGCGCTGGCGGAACGCAGCGCTTGCCCCGCCTTGCCGGCGCCGAGTTCGCTATCGAAATGTGCACGCTCGGCCAGCACATTCCGGTGACACGGGCGGCTGAAGCAGGCGTTGTGGATCGCATCCTCGAAGGCGACCTGCTCGCGGACGCCATGCGTTTCGCGCTCGAAAAAGCTCAATCTGATGGAGTTCGCAAAACCCGCGATCGCAACACCGGGATCACCGATGGCGCCGCAGCCGTCGCGGCTTGCGCCCAGGCTCGCCATGGTCTCAAGAAAACCGCTCGCGGTGCCCACGCCCCCTACGCCGCAGTTGACGCCATTCAGGCCGGTATCGAGCTCGGCTTCGATGCCGGTTGTGAGCGCGAAATCGAAATCTTCGCCGGCTGCGTCCTCTCCACCGAATCGCGCGCCATGGTCCGGCTCTTTTTCGCCGAGCGCGAAGCGGCCAAAGTCCCCGATGTTCCCAAAGACACGCCCACTCGCGAGATTCGCTTGGCCGCCGTTGTCGGCGCTGGAACCATGGGCGGCGGCATCGCCATGAACTACGCCAACGCCGGCATCCCCGTGCTGCTCAAGGAGGTCACGCAGGAGGCACTCGACCGGGGCCTCGCGACCATCCGGCGCAACTACGAAACCTCGTTCGCTAAAGGCAAAATTACGCGCGATCACCTCGACCGCACCTTGGCCCTGATCACCCCCACCCTCACTTACGATGGTTTCGACCAAGTGGATATCGTGACGGAGGCGGTCTTCGAGAACATGGACCTCAAAAAAGTAACATTCGCCGAACTGGGCCGCGTGACGAAGCCGGACTGCATCCTGGCCAGCAACACCTCGACACTGGATATCGATGCATTCGCCCGCGCGAGCGGGCGCCCGGCTCAGGTGATTGGCACCCACTATTTCAGTCCCGCTAACGTTATGAAACTGGTGGAAATCGTGCGCGGCCGCGATTCTTCCAAAGAAACCATCGCCACAGCGATGAAGGTGGCGAAGAGGTTAGGTAAATTGGGGGTGCTGGTGGGGAATTGTTTTGGCTTTGTCGCCAATCGCATGATCGCGTATTACATGCGGGAAGCCTATCTGCTGCTGGAGGAAGGGGCGAGCGTCTCCGAAATCGACCACGCACTCACCAAGTTCGGCATGCCCGTCGGCCCGTTCGCCATGCAGGACATCGCCGGGATCGACGTCGGGGCCCGCATCCGCCAGCACCTGCGCTCCATCGGCAAGCATCGCGCCGAAGGCCCGGAATCCCCCGTCCCCGACTGGCTTTTCGAGATGGGCCGCTATGGCCAAAAAACCGGGTCAGGCTGGTACCGCTACGAACCCGGCAGCCGCACCCCCATTCCTGACCCGCTCGTCGATGAACTGGCCCGGAAAGCGGCCACCGAACGCGGCATCGAGCGCCGCGCGGTTTCCGAGGACGAAATCATCGCCCGTATCACGACGGCGCTGGCCAATGAAGGGGCCAACATCCTCCAAGAAGGTTTCGCCGCCCGGCCCGGCGACATCGACGTCATCTACGTTTACGGTTTTGGCTTCCCCCGCCACCGCGGCGGCCCCATGTTTTACGCCGATACCGTGGGACTTCCTACCGTTCTCGAGCGCATCCGCCGCTACCACGATCAACTGGGTGATCATTGGCTCCCCGCACCGCTATTAGAGCACCTGGCCCATACGGGACGGACCTTTTACGGTTCGCAAGCCGGTTAAAAACCAGCAGATAGAAAATTTTCGAAAGTTGTGACTCAAGCCAGGCCGGCGGCTGAAAATGCCGCGGCCAGATCCTGTTTGAGGTCTTCGACGTCTTCGACGCCGACCGACAGGCGGACCAGAGTATCGGCGATGCCGGCCGCCCGGCGCCACTCGGCGGGCAGGGAGGCGTGGGTCATGATGGCGGGGTGCTCGATGAGGCTTTCGACGCCGCCCAGACTTTCGGCCAGCGCGAACAAGCGGCAGTTTTCGAGGAAGCGGCGGGTGGAGGCGAGATCGCCGCGGAGGATCGCGGTGACCATGCCGCCGAAGCCACTCATTTGCGAGCGCGCGAGCGCGTGCTGGGGGTGCGATGCAAGCCCGGGATAAAGCACGCGCGAAACGGCGGGGTGATGTTCGAGCCAGCGAGCGATGGCCAGGGCGTTTTCGCAGTGGCGCTCCATTCTGAGATGCAAGGTTTTGAGGCCGCGCAGCGCAAGGAACGAATCGAACGGCCCGCCAATAGCGCCTACGGCATTTTGCAGGAAAGCCAAACGCTCGGCCAGGTCGCGGTTCTCGCCGATCGCGACCACGCCGCCGACCATATCGGAGTGGCCGTTGAGATATTTGGTGGCCGAGTGCAGCACGAGATCGAAGCTGTGCTCGAGAGGGCGCTGAAGGTAGGGGCTGGCGAAGGTGTTGTCGGCGACAGTGAGAATGCCGCGGGGCCGGGCGAATCCGGCGACGGCTTTGAGGTCGATCAATTTCAACAGGGGATTTGAAGGGGTTTCGATCCAGATGAGACGGGTGCGAGGCTTCACGGCCGCGGGAAGCGCCCCGGGGTCGGACAGATCGACGAAGCTGAATTCGAGACCGGCGGAGCGGCGGCGGACGCGCTCGAACAGGCGGTAGGTGCCGCCGTACAGGTCATCGGAGGCCAGGACATGATCGCCGGAATCGAGGAGGTCGAGGACCGTGGCCGTGGCTGCTACTCCAGAGGCGAAGGCGAATCCGTGGGCACCCGATTCGAGGCTGGCCACGCAGCGTTCATAGGCCGAGCGGGTGGGGTTGACGGTACGGGCGTAGTCGTAGCCTTTGTGCACGCCGGGGCTCTGCTGCACGTAGGTGGAAGTCGCATAAATCGGCGTCATGATGGCGCCAGTTGCGGGGTCGGGTTCCTGGCCGGCGTGAATGGCGCGAGTGGAGAAGCGATGGCTCATAGGTTCATTATTTCAGGGGATTGATTGTCGCGTGGTGGTCGGGCGATATCCGGACCGTTTCTTCGTCGCCTTCACGCAGAGGGCGAAGAGCATGTCGAAGACGATACTCACGGTCCTGTTGACGGATACCCAACAGAGGCGGATTAAGGAAGCCACGGGTGAGAGCATTTCGGAACTGAACATCGACTTTGCCTCCCAGGGCGGGTTAACCGAGGAGGAACTGGCTAAGCTGTCCGGTGGCTCCGATACCAGTCCCGGTCTCAAAAAGCTGACGTAAGAGGTGAAACAGAATGATGACAAACAAACTACGAATACCTTTGACTGCTGCTTAACAAAAGGATTCGTCACACAGGCTATCGTGCACTCCAAGAACTTTTTGTGGTCCGCTGCGGCAATATCCTTGATCGGTCTGCATCATCCCTCTGCAAGGAGGCAACATCATGGCAAACGGAAAGAACGAAGTGAAGCAAACCGAACAAGCCAATCAACAGGATGTCCCGAATCTTGAGCCGGATCAGCTTTCGGAGAAAGAAGCTGACGAGGTGGTCGGCGGTGGTTCCGCTACATATAACATCGGCACTGTCCAACAATCCTAAAGAGGGACAACCGTAATCTATGGCAAAGCCTCCGGTTCTGATCACACTAACGAGTGCCCAGCGAGGCTTGATCCGTCAAGCCTCGGGGAAAAACATTCCGAAATTGCGTATTGAACCCTCGGATACCGGCCCGGGTTGGCTTTACTCCGGAGAGGGCAACCAATTCTGGCTGCTGAAGCATGCCGATCCTGAATCCTACCTGGCCGCTCAACAGAACCAGCAACCTTCGATCGACTCGCAGTATTGCCGGTTTCAACTGCGACTAGGCCGATCGGGCATTCACCGCTAGCAGCGCGTGGTGAAACGGGCTGTTTTCACGCCGTGACGAAGATCGCTTGAATCGATCTGGCCCGAACGAACCAGCCGCCGAGATTTCCGATGAGAGCCACGGGAGGAATCCAGAGGCGTCTGCAAGCTTCGGCAACCGAGAAAATGGCGGGAAGCGTTCCGGCAAAGCCGCGCGGCGTGCCTTTCCCAAAGAGTTTACGCATCAGCAGCCCCAGATTCGCCGCACCCGAGTGCACCACCAGCCGCTTCAAGATGTTCTCCCGCCCGCGCAGATGCACCCGTCGCATCCCGCCGCGATCATACAAGTGCTGATTCCATCGCTCCAGCTTTTCGCCGCGTTGCCGTAATAAACCCAAACCCCGCTCTCCGCGAATCCGCCGCCGGTTTCCATACACGGCTTGTTGCTCCCGCTGCTGCCCTTGCCACCGCTGTCGCCCGCGATTCGGTTCTGAGCAGTATGTGCGTAGGCCGCAATCGGCCAGTTCGCTCACCACCGCACGGCTGTGATAACCCTTGTCGGTGACCACTTCGCGCGGCCCTTCCGCGCTCACCTGCTTGGCAACTTCGTCGTTGTCGGTATCGGCGACCACGGACGTGATGCGCTCGCCAGCTTCGGCCACCGTCTCCGGAATAGT
>JASHOO010000471.1 GCA_030041035.1 Bryobacteraceae bacterium
AGTGCCGGCGGAGCTTGTGCTGTCGGAGCTTAAAGGGAGTTTTTGGGGAGTTTTTCGGCTCGCTCGTAATTGGCGCAACCGATTGAAAAGCTTTGGTTGCGGGGGGTGGATTTGAACCACCGACCTTTGGGTTATGAGCCCAACGAGCTACCAGACTGCTCCACCCCGCACCCCTATCCTAGCCCCACTCACCCGCACAGTCAAACCGCCGTCGCCGTTCCTGTACACGATTTTTTTTCGCTAGAATTGAGAATTACTGCCATCGAAAGGACCTTTGTTGGCCACCAAGCCGTCGACCGTCATCGCCATCTACCCCGGCTCGTTCGATCCCATCACCAACGGGCATCTCGATCTGATCGAGCGCGGCTCCAAGCTCTTCGATCGCCTGATCGTCTCCATTCTGTGCAACGACGAAAAGGAGCCGCTCTTCAGCCTCGAGGAGCGCGTCGAGATGCTGCGCGAGGTCCTGCGCCGCTTTCCCAATGTGGAGGTGGGTCACTTCGAGGGCCTGCTCGTGGATTACGCCGCCACTCGCGGCGCTACCGTTCTGCTTCGCGGTATCCGCGCCATATCGGATTATGAGAAGGAACTGCAAATGGCGCTCATGAACCGGCGGCTGCGCCCCGACATCGAAACCCTGTTCCTGATGGCGGGCGAAGCCCATTCGTTCATCAGCTCGCGCATCGTCAAGGAGGTTTTTCGATTGGGTGGCAATGTCGCAGGCCTCGTACCCCCGTCGGTCGAAGCGCGCCTCCACAAGCGCCTGCACACCGTTACCACAGGGAACCACAAACATTCGGACTAGGACAACATGGCACTCGAACTGAAATCAGAAATCGCAGACCGGATCGCTCTCATCAGCGTTTCTTCCACCATGAAGGTTGCGGCCGACGCCGAAAAGCTCCGCGCCCAGGGCGTCGATGTGGTCGACTTCGGAGCCGGTGAGCCCGATTTCCCTACCCCCGATAACATCAAGCAGGCCGCCATACGCGCCATCGAGCAGAACTTCACCAAGTACACCGGCGCCGGCGGCACACTCGAGCTGAAACAGGCCGCCTGTGAGCGCCACGCCCGCGATTTCGGCACCGCCTACACGCCCGCCGAATGCATCATCAGCGTCGGCGGCAAGCACGTGATTTTCAATCTCACGCAGGCGCTCGTCAATCCGGGCGACGAAGTCATCATCCCCGTCCCCTACTGGGTCACCTACAAAGACGTCGTCAACTACGCTGGCGGCAAGTGCGTCTTCGTCGAAACCGACGAGCAGAACGGTTTCACCCTCACCGCCGCCATGATCGAGCCGTACCTCACCGCCCGCACCAAAATGATTCTCATCAACTCGCCATCAAATCCCTCTGGCGCGGTGCTCGACCGCGAAGAGTTCGAAAAAATCTATCACCTCACCTCGCGTCGCGGCATCTACCTCCTCACCGACGAGTGTTACTGCCACTTCCTCTATCAAGGCACGCCGTTTTCTATCGCGTCATTGCCCGGAGCCAAAGAAACCGTGCTTGTGGCTGGCACGCTTTCGAAAACCTACGCCATGACCGGATGGCGCATCGGCTTCGGCCTGGTTCCGCAGCCCATCGCCGGCGCCATGCTGAAATTGCAGAGCCACTCCACCTCCAACCCCACCTCGATTGCGCAGAAAGCCGCCGTCGAGGCGTTGCGCGGCCCCCAGGATTCCGTGGGCGTCATGCTGGCTGAGTACCGCCGCCGCCGCGATTTTGTCGTGCGCCGCCTGCGCGAAATCCCCGGTGTGAAGTGCGCCGAGCCCAAAGGCGCGTTCTACGCCTACCCTGACATCGGTGTCGCCCTCGGCAAGAAAGGCATCCAGAACACCCTGCAATTCTCCGAGCGCCTGCTCACCGAAGCCCACGTCGCCGTCGTCCCCGGCGAAGCCTTCGGCACCGCTCGCCACATCCGCATCTCCTACGCGACCTCTTTGCACGAACTGACTCGCGGACTCGATCGCCTGCACGAGTTCATCGTCGGCCTGAACTAAGCGGCCCGCACTATCCTTTCGTGCCGCCCAGCTATCCGTTTAGATAGCTTCCGGCTGCGCGCATAGACCGTGCACCTTTCACTCGCGCCCGTTATCTCCAATTCGTGCAATAGGTTTCATCCCGCCGCCTGTCTCCGCCGCCCGTTGGCACCCAGCGTGCTTCGCTCAATGGCGGAAGGAGAAGGTGATCGAAATGAAAAAGAATTTGAAGCGCGGTTTCACTTTGATTGAGTTTATGGTGGTCATCGCGGTCGCTTCCGCCATCATCCTGCTCCCGGCGGTGCAGTAGATGCAATCAATGCCGGTGGCCATGGTTTTTAGATCTTCCAAACACCTGCCAGGCCCCCCACCCCAACGCCCCGTAGTGATCCTTTCACCCGGCGGACGTGCGAGTCACTTCACACGTCCGCTCACTCCAATACTCCGATTCGCGTTGTAATAGCCAGAGCGCTGGAGAGTGCCGCAGCTCGAAGCAGCGGTCAATGCTTCCAGGACGCCACTTTCTTACCGTCCGGCCCGATCATGTCACCCGGTTCCACTCCCTCCGGACACGCTCCTTTGTACGCCTCGTCGATCACCATCGTCACTTCGCTATTCCCGGCGAGGGGCGGCGTGTACGTCGTATGCTGCTCGGAGCGATAGGCAGTCTCGCTGCTGATCGTTGTGACCGTCTTGGAATGCACCACCGTTTCATTGACGGTACACTCGGTTTCCATTGTCGTCACGCCGCCCGTTGAGTTGTCGGTGATGATCTTGCAAGTCGGCGGTAATTTCTTGAGCTTCTCCCGCACGAAATCATCATACGCGTGGCTGCGGCAGATCGACCGCACCAGTTCCCTCTGCTTGCCCGACGGCTGTTCCGTGCGCACCGAGTGAATCGACCAGAACCCCTCTTTCAACGACGGAGCATCCGCCGCCACCAGAATCAGCGGAACCACCAACAACAGCGTTCTCCTCATAACCCCCGATTATATGCGCTTCTCCGCTCCGTCGTCGGGGAAACGCGGGGGAAACGCGGGGGGGAAACGCGGGGACAGACCGGCCGTTTCCCCCTTTTTCATTCCCGCCGCAGCTTCCCCACGTCCCCCTCCCTTACCCCATCCCCGGGGGAAACGCGGGGAAACGCGGGGACAGACCGGCCGTTTCCCCCTTTTTCGTTCCCGCCGCAGCTGCCCCACGTCCCCCTCCCTTACCCCATCCCCAGCTCATCCACCACTTCCAGCACCGTCCCGCAATCCCGGCAGATCAGCGCGTGGCAATCCCCGCACACCAGCGGCTCCCGCACCGGCTTCGCGCATTGCGGGCAGTAAAACTCGGCTTTCGGCTCGCTCTCGTGCTCCGCCATCCAACCTATGTATACCTCGGGTTTGCAGTGCCCGCTCAAGCGGCGGTAAAATCTGGGAAGTTTGCACTCCTTAAAAGGAGCACCGCCGCTATGCTTCGTTTGGACGCCGACAAGCCGGTGGAGTTTTGCGATGGCTTGCGCCGGCGCGATTTCCTCCATGC
>JASHOO010000053.1 GCA_030041035.1 Bryobacteraceae bacterium
GCCACCTTTCTGGTTGATGATGGTGTCGATGGCAATGGCCGTTTTGCCGGTCTGGCGATCGCCGATAATCAGCTCGCGCTGCCCGCGCCCGATGGGAATCATCGAGTCGATGGCTTTGATTCCGGTCTGCAGCGGCTCCTTCACCGGCTGGCGGTCCACTACGCCCGGCGCCAGGCGCTCCACCGGATTGAATTTGGTGGTGTTGATCGGCCCCTTGCCGTCCACCGGCTCACCGAGCGCGTTCACCACGCGGCCGATCATCTCCTCGCCCACCGGAATCGACATGATTCGCGACGTGCGGCGCACTTCGTCGCCTTCGCGGATATGCGTGTAATCGCCCAGCAGCACCGCGCCCACCTGGTCCTCCTCCAGGTTCATGGCAATGCCCGCCACGTCGTGCGGGAACTCGATCAGCTCCCCGGCCATCACTTTCTCCAGGCCGTGAATGCGGGCGATGCCGTCGCCCACCGAGATCACCGAGCCGGTTTCGCTGACGTCGATCGCTCGCTCGTAATTCTCAATCTCCTGCCGGAGCAGGCTGGTTATTTCGTCTGCGCGAATTTGCGCCATAATTGCGAATCCCCTCGCGGGACAGGCAGGTCCGCCTGTTCCTGGTCACTCCGCAGCCATGCGGCGTGCCAAACTGTTCAACTGTCCCCGTATGGAGCCGTCATAGAGCGTGGAGCCGATGTGCGCCACCACGCCGCCGATCAAGTCTGCCTGCACCACAAAACGCGCCCGCACCTTCTTGCCGGTGAATCGCGAAAGCCCCGCTTCCAATGCGGCCTTCTGACGCTCGTCCAAATCGCGGGCCGTGCGCAGCTCCGCGCGAACGAACCCCAATCGCTCGTCGAGCTGAATTTCAAACGAATTGATCACCTGCGCCAGTGCCGCCAGGCGCCGGTGGTCGTTCAGCACCAGCAGGAAATTACGCACCATCCGCGCCGCGCCCAGCCGGTCCGCCAGATCTCTCACCACCGCCCGCTTCCGCGCCGGTGCCACGGCCGGCGATGCCAGCACGTTCCGCAAATCCGCCGAGCTGGCCAATAACCCATCGAATGCCCGCAGTTGTTGCGATGCCTGAGCCGGTTCCATTCCCTTCGGCCCGGTGACCACGTCCACCAGAGCGCTCGCGTAGCGGTTCACGATGGCTTGGGAAATCATGCAACTTACTTCTGGGGACGCGGTCCCGACGCCGCCGGGCCAAGATCCCGCACGAATCCGTCCACCAGCGCCGTCTGCACCTGCGGTGTCATCTGCAGGGCAATCTTCTGCTCCGCCAGTTCGATGGCCAGTTGCGCGCTGTACCGCTTCAACTCCAGCCGCGCCGCTTTGCCCGCTGCCACGATTTCGTTCGCCGCATGTTCTTGGAGGCGCGTCAGCTCGGCCGCCATCTGCTGGCGAATCCGCTCGCCTTCCGCCTCCTGTTCGCGTCGCGCTTCTGTTTTGAGGGCCAGGATTTCGGCCTCCAGCCCCGCCAGCTTGCTCTCCACCGTCGCCGATACCGCCTTGGCCTTGGCCCGGATTTCTTCCGCATCGGCAATCCCTCTGCGAATCGCCAGCGATTGCGACGCGAACCACGGTCCCCCGTATTTTGCGATCAGATAACCGAGCGCGCCCGCCAGAATGGCGAAGTTGGCCCACGCCCAAACCGGCGAAACACCCTCAGCCCTCCCTTCACCTGGAGTCGCGGGCTCGAAGTGGCCGGTCTGTGCCGCCTTGGTCGGCGACGATTGCCCATACGCCGCAGTCCACATTCCGCACAACGCCAGGCCCGCCATCAGCGTGACGCATCGGGCCCACGCCCTCATGCCGCTCTCCGGCCGAGAATGGTATTCGCTATTTCCGCAGCCAGCGCGTCGCTGTCCGCCGCCAGACTCCCCTTCAGTTGCGCGGCTTCCTGCTCCAATTGGGCTTTGGCTTTCAGGATTTCTCCCTCCGCTTCCGCTCGGGCTCGATCCAGCGCCGCCGACCGTTCGGCTTGCAGCTTGCGCCGCATCCCGCTCAGCTCCTGATAGATTTCCCCCCGCGCAGCCCGCAGCGCCGCCTCGTATTCCTCGGTCTTCGCCGCCGCCTTCGCCAGTATCTCTTCGGCCAGCTTCCGTGCGCCTTCACTGGCCTCGTAGCGCCGCTTCAGAACTTTTTCCATGGGCCGGAAAAACATGCGGGTCATATAGGCATAGAGCAGCAGCACCAGAACAAACGTCGGTACGGCTTTTAGCAGTATTCCGCCCAGCGCATGTAAAGTATGTTCCATGTGAGTTGAAGGAAAAACTGTGAACTGTCTTGAACAAAAGAACTTACCATATCGGCGGGAGGGCGTCAACCGCCCGCCGCCGCCCGCCGCCGCGCTTTCACCGCCTCCGAAATCGCCGGCAGAAGCGAGAGCACAATGATCACCAGAACCACCTTGTCGAAATACTGCCGCACCAAGGGCACCCGCCCCAGCGTGAAGCCCAGCGTCGTCATCAATACCACCCAGCCCGAGGCTCCGCACAAGCTGAACGGCAGGAAACGCAGATAGGGCATCTGAGCTACCCCCGCCACAAAAGCCGCGAAGGTCCGGATGATCGGCACAAACCGCGCATAGATGATGGTCTTGCCCCCGTACTTCTCGTAAAACTGGTGCGTGCGCATCAGGTGCTCCCGCTTGAATAGGCGCGAATTCGGGCGGCTGAATATGCGCGGGCCCGTTTGGCGGCCGATCAGGTATCCCGTGCTGTCCCCGATCATCGCCGCCGCCATCAGCACCAGATTGACCACTACGATATTCAGATCCCCGGCCCCCGCCACCACTCCCACCGTAAACAGCAGCGAGTCGCCCGGCAGAAAGAAACCCACCAGCAGACCCGTTTCCGAGAACACCACGCCGAACAGCAGCGCATACCCCACCCACCCGGCTAGGAACGTGGTCAGCAGGTGAATGAGCCGCTCGGGGTCGGTGAGGGCCCGGAGAAAATCGATAAAGGCGTGAACCATGCGGCTGCGGTTCTAGCCCCGGAAGCTCGCAATCAACTGATCCACAACCTTTTTATGGATCTTGATCTTGCCCTCTCGGATCAGCTCTTCACGCAACCCTGCGGAGAACAAATCGTTGCGCTCGCGTGCCTCCTTGCCCCTCAACTCGGCCTCGAGACCCGCGCGCTGCGCCGGCAAAAGCGACATGTCCGCCGGCACATGCTCCACAACCTTCGCCAGCACTCGCCCGTCCGGAACCGGGATCGGGCCGACCAGCGTTCCGACCGGTTTGAGAAACCCCTCGGCCAGGTA
>JASHOO010000472.1 GCA_030041035.1 Bryobacteraceae bacterium
GAGCGTCATTTCCGAGAGCGGCTTCTCGGGACGGCGCTGAAATCCTCTGCGTCGAATCCTTGGCATGGCGCGTCTAACTCCCTGGAGGGCGTCCGACCTTGCCCGGCGGCAAAATGTCTAAACCGAGTTGCCTGAGCGCTCGCAGCATGGACATCCGGCTATCACGTTCCACGACCGTTGCAGGATGGGCTTTAGGAACTCCGAACCTGTCCCTGATCACAATGCCCTCTTTGCGCAACAATTCTCGTGCAGCGTTCGCTCGGTCGAAGCATTCCATCACGACCTGGAGGGTCATGGTTGAGTCTGGCGTCTCGAAGCAATACTCAGCCACGATTGCGTTCCACCACTTCTTGGCTTCAGCGCTTAAATGAGCCGGCGCTCGCGGCTTGTCAGAGTTTTTCATGTTCGCTACTCAAAAAAAGTTGTTGGTGCGGGGCGATTTTATAACTATTGACCCGGCGTGCGGTCGCCGATAAGCCATTTCTTTTGTTGCAGATACGCCCCCTGGAGGCTCTTCGGACGCTTTTCAAAGCAGCGGCGTAGCAGCGTTGTATCAATCGGCCCAGGCTGGCGTGAGCGCGGAAAGGAGCGCGCCGGAGCCAGCCTCACATGCGAACACCCCACGATGCCGCATGCCCTCGTCAATTGCCCGCGCCTCCGAAAAGTGCGGGCAAGCTTTTGTCACGCAACACGCTGCTGGACGCGTTGCGGCGGATCCTGGCTCACCGTCGCAGAAACGATACGGTTGCGCAGCCTGCGTCCGTTGATTGTTTGGGCTGCCACTTCCGCTTGTTCGCGGGTCTCGAACACGACGAAGCCATAAAATTTCGAGCGTCCAGCCCGGTCGCGTACCACCATAACTTGCGTAAGGCGGATGCTGAGAGAAGTCAACCATTTTTCGAAATCGAGGTCTTCTAACGCAGGCAGACCTTCGACTCGGACGGTCGGAGACCTCAAATCCTTTTCGGTCATCGTCCGTTCCTTTTTGTTCGGTGCTCTTGGCGCTTCTGTTGATCTTGTTTGGAGCGCGCGAGTTCGCAAATGAGAATGCGGTCTTCCAGTGGCGCTTGATCGTAGCGAGCGATTATTGCGTCTGCGTCGTCATCGTTGTCGACGTTGATGACGCAACAGCCGCTGAACCCGCGAATGTAGTTGTACTGAAATCCTTCTTCGGATAGCCACGACTCGACGATTTCGCGATTCGCCCAATCCGGCAAACCACCCAGAAAAACTCCGATGCTCACAGTTCGTTTCCACCTCCAGCTACGATGGCCCACAGCGGCGCTACCTTGCGCCAGGCGCGCGCGGCTCGACTCTCGGCTTGTCGACGTCTCAGTTCGCGCTTCTGAGCCTTCCACGTGAGCCAGGAGTGCAAGCAGGCGGCGCATACGCACTCATTCACGAGTGTTGGCCGGACCCGGCATAGACGGCAATTGTTCGTCGGTTCCATGTTGGCCTCGTCCGAGCACCTGCTTTGCCCACCGGATAGCCAGTGAGTCGTCACCCGGCGATGCGTTGCGCAAGATAATCTCGGCACACGTTTTGTTCTGGCGCTGGAAGGCTTCAGCACATCCGCCGAATCTTCGGCGAAATGCTTTTGCTTTGGCTGCGCTCATGCGACTACCCTTTCTGTTCTGTGCCGGTAGGCTACACACGACTGAGCTGACGAGCGGACCCACACCCTTTAAGGGTGTGTGGGTGTCCGCTCACTCGTTTTGCTCTTGAGCGAGCTAGCCCGTCAAGTCGTTGATTACAAAGCGTCGGGCTTTTTCGGCTCCACGAGGAAATGCCGCTGCGTTTTCCGTGGTCCGGGTTCCGTCATAATCTCTTTGAACTCGATTCCAATATGCAGGAAGTCCCGCGCGCGGTCGCGGCCGATACCGGCGTTCATCGCGAGGCTTTGAAATGCGTTCCTGTGCACGCCCGGATTCGAGCGAAGGATCGCCTTGAGTTGCTCGCATTCGGCCTGCGGCACGGCCGACTTTTCCACGGCGCGCGTGAATTTTCCATCGTCGTAGCGATAAAGCAGGCTCCCGGTGAAACCGAATCGCGACTTGTAGCAGCGGGCATAGATCTTATCCAACAGACGATCCGAGCCCATGTTGGTGACCACAAAACATTGGTCCGCTTTGTCTTTGAAACTGGAATGCCCTCGGAAATCTTTTGTAGTGTCACCCTTGCCAGTGTTGTGCGTGATTGCAACCGTGGCACCCAGCCCGGTGATGCGCCTAAGCCTGAGCATGAATGCGAGCATGGCTTCCGAGTCGTTTTCATCGCCTTCGATAAATCCGCTCAGCGAATCCACCATGACCGCGGGCTTGACTTGGCAGCTTCGGATCCACTCAGTCACTACGGGCGAATCGGGCTGCGGCGGTGCTTCTTTGTTCCACTGGCCCCAGACTTTGATAGCGTGCGCTGGAACGTGCAAGCGCTCGAACCGGTCACGAACGACCTGGTAAGGGTTGTCTCGATCTAAAATCAAGCAGGGTCGGTCCGTCGCGGCAATACGCCGCAGCATGGCGGTGACCCATGAACTTTTGCCGCTCTCAGCATCACCCGTTATCCCCACGAGTGCGCCTTCCGGCAGAGCAGGGTCTTCGAGATAGTTCACCCCAGTAAAGTCAATGTCGTACATATCCGGGATTCCCTCCACATTCGCGCCGCTAGCGCCATTCACGCTGATGCTGCCCATGCGTTCGGTCAGGTCCGCGAGAATTTCCGCAGCATCGCCTTGGCCCGCCACCACTCGGTTGACTGCATGCTGCGCCGTTT
>JASHOO010000473.1 GCA_030041035.1 Bryobacteraceae bacterium
ACGCTGAGCGATCTTGCTCTGCTCGACGGCTTCCGCTCCCAGGCCCACCTGCCTGCCACCGGTATCGTCTCCGTTTGGGGTGGGCAAGAACCCGTGGTGAACGATTTCTTCCTATCCTCAGCCGGCAACGGCTGGCACATTGACCGCCCCGCTTTTAACGCTATGTTGCGTGACGCCGCTTCCGCCGCCGGCGCCACGTTGTTTGCGCCCACCTCCGTAGCGTCTTTCGCCCGGATATCCACGGGCTGGAAGATCCAGACAACAGGGTCATCGCGCTCCATCGAGTGCAGGTTCCTGGTGGATGCGGGCGGGAGGAGGAGGTCCGTCTCTCCGCTTACCTCCGAGAAACTGCCCTCCCGCCGCGTATACGATCGTCTGATCTCGATCGCAGCGTTTCATCTCGCCGGGCCCGAGGCCTCGACTTACACACTAATCGAGGCGGTGGAGGAAGGATGGTTCTACACAGCGTTGGTTCCCGGGGGCAATTACGTCGTGACCTTTAACACCGACGCTGATCTGTTTGCCTCACGGCGCGCGGATGCCAGTTTTCTCGATGCTCAGTTGCGACATGCGCCGTGGACTCAGGCTCGAATTGCTCGTTTTCCAAACAGCTACGCCATCTTCTCCGCCGGCAGTTCATGCCGCGACCGGGTATCCTGCCTAAATTGGCTAGCGGTGGGCGATGCCGCGCGAAGTTATGACCCGCTCTCAGGACTGGGATTGATAAACGCAATGCAAATGGCGACCGAAGCGGTGCCTTGCGTGCTCGACGCTCTCGACAATCGGCCCGAGCCGTTTCGGGAGTTCGAATCGGAACACGAGCGAGCTTTCATTCAATATCGCCGCGCCTACACGGAATATTACGCGATGGAGCGCCGATGGCCGGCCTCTTCATTCTGGATGCGCCGCAGTCTTCCAAATGTAGGCAGTCGACCGAACGTTCTACCTGCGGTTGACGCTGGCGTCTTACGCCCGGCTACCGACTTATATTCCACCAACACTACCAGTACCACCTACTGCCCGATCTTACAAGAGATTACAAAATGAGGATCACCCAATTCGATACGCCAGGCAACAACGGCGACTTAGTCGCAAGCGTAAAACTCGCCCGGAACTGGAGCGACCAACTATCCTCCAATTTCGATCAAGGCGTGCAGAGAGTTCAGGCGAAGCTGGCGGGGCATTCCGGCGCCGTGTCGCAATACTATAATCCAGTGACTCATGGTTCGGCCGCGCCGGATTTGGCGCTACCGTCCGGCGTCATTACCTGGAACGGATTCCCGCGCAAGTTCCTGGGCGCCAGCCCCGGAGTTCCGCCGAACTTCTCCGGCGCCGAGCCAGCGATCGTGGCCGGCCAGACCCGTCCACAGGATGAATACCTGGAGTGGCACGTAATCCGCACCAATGGGAAGATCACGTCGGTTCAGTTCACATCCGAAGGCTATGACTATTATCAGTTCCTCGGCGCTAACGCTCCCGACATACTACTTGGCTTGTACCGGAAATTCATTGACCCATCCATACAATTGGCCGATCTCATGACAAACGGAGAGTACGACATATCCAACAAGTGGAACACCGAGTCCGGGGCGATGCACCTCACGCAATCCGCTAATAACCTGTTTGCCGAGGTAATCCTGGGGGCAGACGCGACCGTGCGGCGCAAGGACAACCAAGGCCACGAGGTAACCTCGGCGATACCGCTGACACGCTGCTCGCAGTTTGGCGACCCCCAGCGCAATAGCGATCCGGCCATAGGTGCCGGCGTCAATGGATTGGCGCGGCAGGGACGCATGGTTACTCTGGCGGACCCGGTCGGACTCTATATCGACAATCTGGATGATTCCGGGTTCCGGCTACCCAATGGCGATTCCACGACCGGCTGGTTCAAGCGCCTGAGGGGTTCGGATGGGCACACGATTCGCGCTGTATTCGAACCTCCCGACGGCTCGCCATTCACCGTTTCGAATGTAACCATCGGCGATACCGCTATTATCTTCGGCGGCCAGATCGCTCAGCACATCACCATGAAGCTGGTTGGCGTGGCAAGCGTCTCGACTTCGATCCACAACCCGCTGATTGCCTGCGAGGGCGCATCGGCTCATCTCGTGGGCGGTGCCGCCTCGTTTGCGGAAAGAGCCGCCCAGCCTACCCTCCCGTTACGGGGAAGCTTCTGATGGCCCCCGGCAATGCGCCCGCAGAACCGGTCGTCGACGTCGATGACATTCAGGGCAATATCCTGGCGGGATTCAACAAGGATCACCAGCGACTAATCGCGATCGTTTTCCGCGGCATTCCCGCGGCAAAGCGCTGGCTGCTTCGAGTGGTGCCCCACATCAATTCGACTCGCGAAGTACTCGCGTTCAATACTCTTTTTAAGATGGCCCGAGCCCGGCGTGGCGGCCAGGAACCGATCGGGTTGGTGGCGACGTGGACGAATATCGCTTTTTCCCACGATGGAATCGCCAAGCTCACTTCGGCGGCAATCGCGGACGATCTGCCCGATCCTTCGTTCGTCGCGGGGTTGACTAAGGCGCAATCTCAGTTCCTGGGCGACTTTGCCGCTTCCCCCCAGGACGACCCGACCGCCGAGTGGGTTGTGGGGGGGACTGGGCATATCCCTGACGTCCTCATGATTGTGGCCAGCGATCGTGTTGATCAGTTGGTCGCGCTGGCAGCCGAGATCATTCCCAGTGAACAGATCGATGGGCCGGACGCGCCCACCGTTGTCTGGCAAGAGCTGGGCGAGACTCGCACGGACCTGCCCGGTCACGAGCACTTCGGATTTAGAGACGGCGTTTCGCAGCCGGGAGTATTCGGTCTGGTTTCCAAGCGGCCGAAAGCCGTGTTGACCCCGCGATTCCTCGAAAATCCGGATCCCACAACGGTAGCTTTCGCAAAACCGGGACAACCACTCGTCTGGCCCGGTAACTTCGTTCTAGGCTATCCCTCCACTAATCGAAACGACGGAACGCCCGTTGATCCGGCCCCGCTGAAGCAGCCATGGTTCAGGAATGGCTCGTTTCTGGTCTTCCGGCGCTTAACGCAGGATGTAGCTGGGTTCCATCGATTCCTACGAGACACGGCCGCGGATTTGGCCCAAACGCCCGGATTTACCGGCCTGACGCCCGAACATCTGGGGGCGCAGTTAGTGGGGCGTTGGCCGAGCGGTGCTCCGATTTCCAGGGCGCCCCAACAAGACGATACGAGCCTGGCTGCCGACTCATTAGCCAATAACGATTTTCTTTTTGGCAGCGATACGCCACCGCCCGACTATTTACCTGGAGTGAAACATGCGGGCGCATTTCCGCCCGCGATGGAGGGCTCTAACGGACCGATCTGCCCTCACGCTGCGCACATCTTCAAGGTCAACCCACGAGACCTTGCTTCCGACGTCGGACCGGATTTCGACACGCTGACGCGGCGCGTTTTCCGCCGGGGAATCCCCTTCGGGCCGCCGCTTGCGCAGGATTCGCCAGGGGATGATGGCGTAGAACGCGGCTTGCATTTCATCTGTTACCAGGCATCGGTTGTGGATCAATTCGAGTTCCTGCAACAGCATTGGGCGAACGCGGAAGGCTTCCCGGCTACCGGCGGAAATGACACAATCATTGGACAGAGGCCGGATCGAAAACGAAGCGCTTCAATTCCTCCCATTGTTACTGGTCAACAGGGCGCTGCGGTTACGACGCCGACGCAATGGGTTAAGCCAACCGGCGGCGGCTATTTCTTTGCTCCTTCTTTGAGCGCCATCAGGAATGTACTTGCTGCGGATTCGCCAGCACCGGATGTGGCCTCTTCAAGGGCGGTGGTGTCGCCACCTCGCAGGCCGGAGAAAAAGCGTGGATAGCCTGAGCAATCCGATATGAGCGGAACAGTGCTGTTCCTCGGCGCGGGAGCAACGAAATCGGTCCAGGGTCCGATGACGGATGAGATTCTCCCTGCCATTTTTGCCGAAAAGGCGCGCATCGCGACGTCCGATCCAGAGGGGCGAGTGGCTCAACTGGTCCAGTTCTTGCAGGATGAATTCCACGTCAGTCCGGGACTTCCCAAAGAGCAGTACCCCGGATTGCCCCTTCTTATGAGTCTGCTCGATATGGCCCTCGATCGGCGGGAGCTTTTCGACGCCCAATGGGACGTCAGTGTCCTCGCAGAACTTCGCGTGGCGATTGAGCTTGGCATCTTCGACGTGCTCGAGGAGGCCCTGAGGAAGTTTCCCACGAACAATCACTTCTCTCTTCTAACCAAATTGTTCGTCGCTCCCAGTCAGCCTCAGATCATCACGACGAATTACGACCTGGTCATGGACGCGGCCCTGATGTATATGAGCAAGCAACAGCAGGATCCGGGGGGCTTACCCAATTATCATTGCGGGATTGCCAACATCTCTGCTCTTGGACCCCAGGAGAAATTCGGAACACTGCTGAAGCTGCATGGATCGCTGAACTGGTTATTCTGCAGGACCTGCCAGCGGCTAGAACTGGGGGCAACGGATTCGACCCGGTATCTCTCGATCCTGGAGAAGATCGCAGGACCGGATCTCAAGTCCTCGTTCACCGCTGATGGAGCGCCATGTGGCGTCTGCAGCCGGACTTTGCGTCCACTCCTGGTCGCTCCCTCTCATCTGAAGGATTACCGGAACCCCCACATTTCTCAGGTCTGGTACGAGGCGCAGCGCGTCCGGCGACAAGCCGACCGTGCGATCTTCATCGGGTACAGTTTGCCCGATGACGATGTCGAAGTGATTTATCTACTCAAGCGCGGTCTCGCGCACATCACCGATCCGAAGAAAATCACAGTTGTCGGCTATTGCCATGAGAATCCCGCTATCGCCCTCAGCGATCATTCCATTGGCAGACGTTATCGGGCTCTGTTCGGAGATGTCGACTGGCATGCCGGCGGCCTCGATGGCTGGCTCAGCAACTCGGTCTAAAGTGGGGCTGCCTAAGACGAGAAAGGCTGTGTGGGGTAACTCCAGCTTTGGGCGCTGCTGACGAACATCATTGTAGATGCGGCGGGCAACCAGCAAACTGTCGCTCTGGATATGACCGGTCCGACCTTTCAGACCGAGCAGGCCGACATGGCGAAGATCTCCCATGCGTTGTGGGCGTTCAACGCATTTTCAGAATGACGCCGCCGCTGGGTTCGAATCCACCTCAACGCCAGGGTTCACCCCAAAAAATTGTGCCCGAAACTGTGCCCTTGATGGGGCGAGTAGAGGCGATGTCACACAACAGCGCATACTGAAAACGCTGATATTTGCCGCCTGGCGTCGCCCGGAACACCGTCCAGGACGGACTCATAATCCGTTGGCCGAGGCCTTGTGGCCATCGACGATCGAGGTCCCGCGATGAAATCGGAAAGGAGTGGCCGCTGGCCGACAAGAAATACATCGAAAATGAAAACAGGGTGGATATCACAACTGCTGACGAGCAGATTGATGCCAACATAGATGGCCAAAGTGCAACTACGGCTGGAACTTATAGAAAACGTACCTGTGCCTGGCAAGCAGCGGGTCGGAGAGGATTGGCAGATTGGAGACACCACGCCTAGCCTGGAGCGTCGATGCTGATCGAGATGGCAGCGGAGATTGGGCCGCTCCGCGGTTGAAGACAGTGAAAAGGGCTTCATCATTCATCGGGCTTGTGCCCGCCAGGTAGCCTTCCTTGCAGCCGAGGACCAGATCGGCGACGAAGTTGTGCAGGGTCCAAAAGTGGTCGTCAAGTCGATCCGGAGATCCCGCAATCTGGAAAAACGAAGGGCGTTCGGCGCTAGAAAGTCCGGCGCGTTGCAGAACTACATCGAGCATCGCGGCATTTACTACTCGGCAGCCGACACGCAACTCAGGTAATGGTGCACCAGCTTCAACGGCGGCAGGCAAATCCGCCGTGGACGGAACAGTGAGCGGATTATATAGCTGGTAATGCACCGGAACGCCGTGCTTGACAGTGTATTCGAGCACGGCCTTGTATTGCTCGCCGCCATATTCCAGTGCCTGATATTTCGAACGCTCACTAAAGTGGAAAGTCCTCGGTTTGACGACGGAGCGGTACTCGCTGTCGGATTCGAGAAGGCGA
>JASHOO010000054.1 GCA_030041035.1 Bryobacteraceae bacterium
CGCCGCGCTCGCCCAAATCGCCGTCGATCCGTTATTGATCAGCAGCGCGAACGCCGTCGCAATACTCGCGAGCGAATCGCCGAATAGAGTCAGGTGCTCGATCACCGTCGGCGCCGCCGTCGAGCCATACGTCCCGATACTGAGGCTCGTGAAGCTCCCCGACATATTCGGATCCGGTGTGCCCGTGAACGTCACCGTCGCCGTCGCAAACGTGTATCCCTGCGGCAAAAGTTCGTAAAACCAGAGCGCCCCGGCATAGTGATTCGCCCTCCCCGCGAACCCCAGCGCCTGGATCATCCATGCCGTTCTCTCCGGTGCGAGCGCTTGTGAGTTCAAAGTGTCCCAGTCGGTCGCGAGCGTCATCCGCGTGTCGCCCGTCAGCGTGGGCAGCGTGGTCGTCGGCACCGCCAGTTCCAGAAAGTCAAAATAAAAGGCATTTCCGTCTACATTGGTCGCCGTGACCGTATGTGGCGTCAGACCGGAAAATACACCGATCAGAATCCGCACCAGCACATCTTCTCCCACCAGCGCCAGGCTGAAGCTCTGGGGCGTGCCGTTGTCCACCACCACCGATATCTGCGCTCCGCTCGTCGCCTCACGCGTGCCTAAGTACAATGAGTGCGTCTGGCTCGCCTGATAAGTGCACGTGAATGAGTCACCCGCCGTGTTCGAGCAGTGAATCGTCCCGCCGGAAAAATTCCCCGTGGATATTTGCGGCACGCTCGTTCCCGCCGCAGCGTCCCAGGTCCCCGAGTAAATCACCGACGGATCCACATCTTCAATCCGCCGGCTTCCCGCTCCCGCCACTTCATAAGTCAGATTCGAACCGCTGACCGTCCAGTTCGACACCACAACCTGAAACTCGGTTCTCGCAAAGCTGCCTGCCTGTAAGTCAGCCGAATAAGTCCACCGCATCTTGCGTACCGCGTTCGTCGGAATCGGGTCCGCATCCGTCGGATTCTGCCGCAAATTCGCAAAATTCAAAGTCACTTGCCATTGACTCGGCGACACCCCGCCGCTCAACTGTTGTGAGACTGGCTGCCATGTTTCCGTCTGCGCCCCCGATACATTGGCATAAACCCCCACCCGGTTTCCGTTCGCTCCCGCAGCCGACGTGCACGTCAGCGTGATTGCCGTTCCACTCAACGCCGCCTGCATCGTCTGCGAGCTTCCGTTGATCATCTGGACAATCTGTGCCGCTGCGTTCTCTACCGTGTCCGCCGTCTGCATCTGATACGTGTAATGTTCTTCCGACCACGCCAGTTCCACGTAATCTCCCGCCGTCGCCGTCCCTCCCAACGTAAATGTTGCCGTCGCCGCTTGGTAACTCCCCTCAACCGCAGTTGCCAGCGGAAATAGCGGTATCTTGTACGGGGAATCCGCGGCTGTCGCATCAGTCCAGACACGCAGCGTTGGCCAATCTACTGTCGGGTATAAGTTGGAGTCAATCGGGATACAGCTCTGCCGGGTTTCGCAGTAAGTGAGTGTAACTCCGCTGAGATCGCCGTCTGGTAAGTTGCGGAACATGGGGTGTTCAAAAGTATTATTCCTGTTCCACTCGATCACGGCCCAGTCAAATTGCTGGCGCCAGCTCCCCGATACCGTGAAACCGGTTGGGCTCGTCGCGCTGAGTGCCGCAACCGCCGTCGGCTCAAGGAAGTAACATTGCAGATCCCGGTCCGGCTCTAGTTTCTGTAAAGTATCACTCATCGAACTCAATTTACCGAGCCGCCGCCAAAGGCAGCAGTCACTTACAACCGGATGACTACCGTCAAATCCGCTCCGGGACTCGTCGCCCCCACCATGGTAATGTCCAGGCTCAGTTGTGCCCCGGCCTGTAACGGGGGCAGTGTCGCTCCATCGATGTCATTCGATACTGTGCTGCCGTCCGGAATCGTCAGTGTGCAGTACATGGTGCCGTTTTGATTAATTTGTAACTGCACCGGCGCACCCGAAGGAGCTTGCCCCACGATCGCATACACGTCACGTACCGAATGCGCGGTATCCACAATGATGTCCGGTGTCGCGCCCGTCTCAATCGCCAGAAACGCATCCGCCTGAAACGAGAATTGCCCGCCGGAAAGTGTTCGCAGACCATAGTCAGTTCCCTGCGTCAGACAAATCGACCCCGTCGGGCTGTTTCCCATGATGTTGGTCACAAACAGTTCCGCGCTCACTACCCGGCAGTCAGCCAGCGGAATCGGAAAACTCCAGCTTCCGCTGTACGGGCTGCCGAAGAAGTCCTGCACAAACGGGACAATTAGAATTATCTGGCTCAACTCGTACTCCGTGATCCCCGCCGCATGCGCCGCCGCAGTCGACCCATCCATCCCTCGCGTGATCTGGTACTGCGTGCTGTTGTCCAGCACTGCCGTCACCTGCGCTACCTCGGCTTCCATCTGAATCATCGTGCCCGGCTGCGCCGTACCCGCTGTCGTCAACGTGATGGTCGTGTCTTGCGGCCCAATCGCCGCCGCAAGAGTAGGCTGTGTTACGGTACTCAGCTCCGGCCAGTAATAAATCGTTAGCGTCCCCGCTGTGATGGTGTGTGTATTCGTAAAATTGGTGAAACTAACTCCACTGAGTTCCAGAGTTCCGCCGGCCGTCGTCGAAAGTCCCAACCCGAAATACGGCATCGGTGGCGCTGCTGCGTCTGTCGTTCCCGATCCCCCGATCACCCATCGCGTCACCGTACATAACTCGGCTGGTGTCTCTTCATTCAGTGCGTTCGCCGCCCGGCCCGTAATATGAATAGTCACTCCCGATAGGTTCGGAATCTGAAATTGCACCGGGCTGGTGGTAGCAGTGGCCGCCGCGTGCCAGCCCGCCTCAGCCACCACAAAGTAACTCGATGCGTTCGGAACGGTATCCCAGTTCGTGCTCAGTTCGAGCGTCGTCGTGTTATTGGATGTGATGACCAGCTCCTGTCCCGCTCCTTGCCCTCGCGTAATGCGAACCACCATTCCCTGGTAAACATTCGCCTGCATTTCCAGGGTGTCGTTGCCCACCGAGTTCGCCGAAGAGATCGTCGCCGAATACTCCGGCTGTAGCTCCTCTCTCCAATAAAAGTTCGCATGGTCAAAGTTCAGGTCCGGGGGCGGAGTAAGTTGTTCCGCAAGTCCGGTATCAGTAAACTGCTGCGTCAATGCTTGGTTCGAAGCGATGCCGAAAAGTTCTGATGGATTTGGCCCCCGGTATACGTTAAACGTCGCTGCTGCCGAGGGAAAGCTCATCCCGGTGAGCGTAACGGTATTCGTATTCGGCCCCGCCGGAATCATCGCCATAACGGTAAACGAAAGGTTTCCTTCCACTCCCGTTGCGTTCACCGAGTTCACCGCGTAGTAATAATTTTGCCCCCCGTTCAGTGTTCCTCCCGTCGTTCCGATCACCGGCGAAAGACTCACCAGCGGCACTCCCGGCGCGTTCGCAGGAACTCCTGCCGGCACCGCAAAAGCCACGATGACTTCTACCAGGGCCGTTCCGTCCGCCGCCTGCGCGGCTGTCTCACTTACCCCGAACTCGATATCTCCGTACGCATCCAATACTGTTCCCAGCAGCGGCCGCGGTAACCCTATCTCCGAGGCTGGCTGAAGCTGCGCACCCGAATTGCCTGTTGTCTGCCCGTTGGTGTCGTCATACCAGACATCGTCGTGCATCTGCGCCGTGATGGTCACTCTCCGGTAATTCATGTCCGGCGCGATCTTCAGCACGCGAAACGGCTGCCGCTCAAAACCCTCTTTCAGGTAAGTTACCGTGATTAAGTCCCCAACCTGAATTCCCAGTGCTTTGACGCTCGTTTGAAACTGAACATAAGTATTTCCCTGAATCGCCCTATCTAACGTATAAGCTAATATTCGCGATGCCTGGTCATAGTTAGGAATACCCAACGCCATCAGCGATGTTGTGACCTGCTGGCCGGTTAGTTCGATATCGTTTGTATCGTACAGCGTGAAACTGTCTTGCTGGTATCCGTTCAGCGAATCCTGAAATTCTACTGACAGCCAGTTCGGCGTACTCGTGATGTTGTTGGTGGTAACTGTCAGGCTCGACGCGCCATTGCGTGTGCGCGCAATATTAGCAGGCCCCGAAGATCCGTCACTGAACTCATAACTCGGCCATCCGCCATTGTACGGTTCCGTGCTGTTACTCCAGGTCAGTTGTGTCGGCTGTTGCAGCGCAAATGTGTTTTCTACTCCTAGCTGCAATAGTCCGTTTGTGCCATAAGTCAGGTACAGCCGGCTTGCATTCCGGATGCCGCGAATCAAATCGCCTGCCGTCCGTGACCACACCAGCGCCAGATTACACTGAAACCGCGGAATCGTAATGGAGTTTCCGTTCAAATCCTGCGTTTCAATCTGCTGGTTGGCATACGCTGCCGTCGTTGCGAAGCTGGGTATGTCAATCTCACTGAGGTCCCAACCGGACCGTTGCAGTATGTCCAGCAGAATCCACGCCGGGTTGTTGGTAAATATATTACCGGCAAAGCTGCCGTCCGCCGCATAAGTACTCAGTTTCAGTCCTTCCAGCAATACCTCGATCGTGGGCAACGCGCTTCCATTATTAATTTCGTTCGGTACCACCACGGAAAGTGCAGCCATGCTGCCGTAAGGGTCACCTAGCGGATTGCCATTTTGGTCCGTGAAGTCCAGGTTAAAGCCTCCCGTGCGTCCTCCCGTTGCGAACAGGTTGTACCAGCCGGTCCCGGTCATGTTTTTCCCCGTCTGCCCCATCGGAATCACGATCCCGTTCACCAGCACCATCAAAACCTGATTGATTTGGCCTGAACCCAGCAGCACTTCCATACGGGTCAGGTTGCCGTCGTTGCGCGCAAAAACGATACCGGGCGTGTACCACGCCGTTCCGTAAATAAGGGGAACGAAGTCGTTATACTCGGCAACATTGTCCAGCACCGGAGTCCAGTGCCGCCCCTGCTCTCCATAGCTGCGCACCAGAATGGATGCTGGCACAAACTCAATGCCACCGAATCTTTGAGTCGTATTGAGTGCGTTGTCTTTTGAAAACATGCCGCGCGCCTGGCAGTCCGCTCGCGTGTAACCGCACGTTGTGTACGGCACATTGCCAAACAGATCCCCTACTCCTCCGGGAACGTCCGGTGAGTAACCGCAGCAATAATATGTCGAGTACTGTCCGTAGGCGCCGCCATTGACAGCTTCTTGTCTTTGTGCCAGGTTTGAGGGAAACGTCCACGGGCAACGCCGCTGTATCCGGACTTCGGGCATCAGCACCCGCTGCATGTTCATCCAGTTAATCGCAGTCAGCCGAAATGTGGACTCGGTGATTTCGTCAGGAGGATTGCAAATACCCATAAACAGCGTAACCGTCGGCGTCGTCGGTGCATTTTGTACCAGATCATAAAACACGAAGCTGAGCGTCAGTGCAGCTCCTTTAAAGCCCACACTGCTCTGTAATTCGGAAAAATACGAATCGGCGTTAGCTAGCGAGATCGAAACTTTGGGGATCGCGTCTACGCCTTGATTGGAGGAGGTTTGAATTTCGTAGAGATTGTACTGCACCACTCGCGCTAGGTAGCTGTTGCCCGCTACCGTCACTGAGTGCGTGGACCAATATTCCACCTGGTCATTCGGTAATTGGCATTCAAATAAAAGCAGCGGCGTATCGGTTACCGCCTGCTCCTTGAGTTGAAACGGAACACTGGCCATGTCTTAGTGGGCCGTGATGGTCAACTTACACTGATTTTGGTTGGGTGCGCTGGTCGTGACGGTGAACCCGTCGTCGGCAAAGTGCGCGTCTGTGTACACTCCACCAGTTTCATAACTTGACTTGTACGCCGAAGCAATAGGTTGCGGCTCCAGTTGAAACCCGAATACCGTCACTGACTGTCCGGCCGGGATCGTGATGCCGGCTGTGACTGTTTCCCCGGTTGTGCTCGTCTGCCCGCTTAGACTGATGCGCTGCCATGCTGAACCTGTCGCATACACACTGGGGCTCGCTATGCCCCCCGCCTGTCGAAGTAACGAGATGTTCGCTCCCATCTGGCTTTGCACGTACACGCTCAAAGCGTAGCAGTACCACCCCGGTGCGGCGACCGTTTGCTGCACCGTCAAGTCTGCGCCGGTCGGATTTGTAATCTGCGTCGCGGATGTTCCGCCATTCGGGTCTGGCGCGCCCGTGCTGAACTGTAATAAAGTGCTGGCTTGCCACTCCGGTTGTGTCAGATCTTCACTCCACAGCAGCAGGTTACTCAGCGGGTCCGTAAACGTGAAGACATTCAACTGCCCTTCGCACGCAGCGAAAAACTGCTGGAGCGTCCCAATCTCCGAATCCGCCAGCCCCTGAAACTGCAACTGCCACTGCACCAGCGGCGCTCCCGGATCGGCATACTTCACCGTGCTCCCATCCGGCAACACGTTGGTGATCGTTCTTTGAATCACGTTCTTGATTACTGGGAACTGTCCTACCGCTCCCGAAACTAGTTGGGGGAAATAGAGCATCTATGATCGGTTCTGCACCACGACTACGCTCAGCTTCCCGTGCAACTCATCAGTTAGCTGATACTTCAGCGTGTCCTGGCTGAAGCTGCAATTCGGATAGACCGTCTGAGTCCAGGGATCCACGAACGAAAACGTTCCGAAGCAGCCTTCTTGAGTTGTAAAAAACTGTTCGATCTCGTGAAGCTCCCCTTCATCCAGCAAACTCAGCTGAATGCTCCATTGCAGCAGGGCCGGTGTGTACTGCCTGGACCTTTGGTCGCTGCCGTCGAGAAAGCGAACTACGAAAGTCGAGTATTGAGTGGTGTTCGTCGCCGGATACTGTGTTATCGCTCCTGTC
>JASHOO010000474.1 GCA_030041035.1 Bryobacteraceae bacterium
CTGCCGCTCGCCCAGGGGATCCGGTTCCATTTGTGAGCCACGACCCGCGCTGCAAGCCACGACCCGCGGTTGAGCTACGATAGTTCTATGGCGAAAGCCCTGTTCGATGTCGAGTGCCCTTGCTGTCAGGCGATCCTCAAGGTCGATCCGGAAACCCGTGCCGTGATCTCGCACAAAGTGCCCGAGAAGCCCGCGCCCATCGAAGACCTCGCCGCTGCCGTAGCCAAGCTGAAGGGCGAAGCCGGACGCCGCGAAGAGGTGTTCCGCAAGCAGGTGGAAGCCGAGAAATCGCGGGGCAAACTCCTGAATACGAAATTTGACGAATTGCTGCGCCAGGCCAAGGAAAATCCCGATGTCACCCCGCCCAAGCGCGATTTCGATCTCGACTGATTACCGCTTCTCCAGAAACTCCCGCGCCACATCCGCCAGCGGCCGGTGCTTGCCGTCGAGTTCGTAATTGAGCTTTTGCATTTCCTGATCCGTCAGCCGCCCGCCCAACTCCTCGAGCGCCTCCCGCATACCCGGGTGCGCCGCCAACGCTTCGTCCCGCACCACCGGCGCGGCTTCATACGGCGGAAAGTAGTGCCGGTCATCCTGCAAAACTCTGACATCCAGCACGGAGAGCATTCCGTCGGTCGCGGAAGCCGCGATCATATCAACTTTCCGCTGCTCGAGCGCCCGATAGAGCAGCCCCAAGTCCATCGTCTCGATCTGTCCCTTCGTCCCGAGCCCGTACGCCTTCACCAGGCCGTGAAATCCATCGGCGCGCTCGACAAATTCGTAGCCCGCGCCGATCAGCCAGTCCTGTTTATAGTGAGCCGCTTCGCTCAGAGTGCGCAGGTTTCCGCGCCGCGCCTCGTCGCCACGCACCACCATGGCAAAGGAATTGTTAAAGCCGAACGGCGCCAGCCACTCGAGCCGCCACTGCTTCTCGTAAGCCGCTCGCACTTGGTCCAGCACGCTCTTGGCGTCCGAGGATGGCGGCAGCTTGAGAATCGCGATCAGCGCCGTGCCCGTATACTCCGGATAGACGTCAATCTCGCCGCTAACCAGCGCTTCGTGCGCCAGCAGCGTCCCGCCGAGATTCAGCTTGCGCTCCACCTTCTGCCCCAGTTTCCGTTCGAGCTGCTGCGCCAGAATCTCGCCGAGGATCAGCTGCTCAGTGAAATTCTTAGATCCGACCGCGATTGGCTGCGGCCCTCTCGCGCAGCCGCACGCGAGCGTCAACGCCATTACACCGGCGAGAGTTTTCGTTCCAGCCATCCCAAACCTTCATCGGCCACGATCGCCATCACGGCTGCGGGAATCGCGCCCGCAAGCATCTGACCCGTATCCACCGTCGAAATGCCGCGAAAAATGAAAACCCCCAACCCGCCTCCTCCGATCGCCGCCGCAATCGTCGCCGTACCGATCGTCGTGACCGTGGCCACCCGCACCCCCGCCAAAATCATGTGCACGGCCAGCGGTAGCTCGACCTGCCACAGCACCTGCCTGTCCGTCATCCCCATGGCGACCGCGGATTCCCGTACCGCCGCATCCACTCCCAGAATTCCCACCAGTGTATTGCGCAGCATCGGCAAAAGCGCATAGAGCACCAGCGCGACGATCGCCGTCCGCTTGCCGATCCCACCGATCAGCGGTACCGGAATCAGAAAACCAAACAGCGCCAGGCTGGGAATGGTTTGGAGCACGTTAGCCAGCCCGAGTGCCCAGCGCCGCATTCCCGCACGGCGTGTGAGCGAAATACCGGCGGGAATCGAGATCGCCGCCGCTAACAACATCGCGATCAGCACTACTTCCAGATGCTCTATGGTGCGCGACGCGATTTCACTCGAGAGGCCGGTGGGCATCCATCTCCCTTCTCCAGTCGAGCGAGGCCAGAAACGCCCGCGCCTCGTCGTTCTGCGTCTGGGCGAAGTCTTCCGGCGTCGCCAGCATCTCGAGGCGGCCGCCGCGCATCAGCCCGATGCGCGTACCGAGCATCAGGGCTTCGCGCACGTCGTGCGTTACAAAAATCGACGTTTTGTGGAACGTCCGGCGCCACTCGAGGAACTGCCGTTGCAAATCGAAGCGCGTCACTGGATCGAGCGCGCCGAAAGGCTCGTCAAATAGAAGCACAGGCGGGTCGGCCGCCAGCGCCCGCGCCACTCCCACTCTCTGCCGCTGGCCTCCGGAAAGCTCACGCGGGTAGCGTGCCCCAAACTCGGCCGGCGGCAGATCCATGCGCTCCAGCATCTCGTCCACGCGCGCGCCAATGCGATCCGCCGGCCATCCCTCCAGCCGCGGCACCAGCCCCACATTCTCCGCCACCGTGAAATGCGGAAACAGGCCCGTCTCCTGGATCACGTAGCCGATCCGCCGCCGCAGCCGGATCGCGTCCCACTCCGTCGTCGCCTTTCCTTCCACCAGCACGGTCCCCGCGACCGGCTGTAGCAACCGGTTCACCAGCCTGAGCGCCGTGGTTTTTCCCGACCCGCTGCGCCCCAACAGCACCAGTGTCTCCCCCGCCTCCACGGTGAAGTTCAGATCTTGAAGAATTTCGAGCCGAGGCACCCGATACCCGACTCCGCGGAACTCCACAATGGCGCTCATGAGCGGAGTGTACCAGCACTCCCGCTGCGGCGCTCCCGCTTCTATACCGTCGAGGCTCTTCTAGCGCTCCAGCGCGATCTCAATTTGCCGCAGGATGTCGTGCGGTCTCGCATCCCCGCACGACGTGAAGGCGGCATCCGTACACTCTCGCTGTTTGGCCTTCACCGGGTTGTCGATGGCCCCCGACAGAATTTTCCCGTCCACCAGGCTCACCTTCATCCGCACGTCGAACGTTTCCTTGCCGACCTCCGCGATAAACTTCCCGTTCCGTTTAGCCACGTTCACCCAGTTGTTCTTTGTGTCCGCCACCGGTTCCCGCATCCAGGCCGCCGGCAGGTGAATCGCAGGTTCTTCCGGGGGTATATGCCGCACGAGCAGCGTGGCAACCTGCTTCGACCGGTCCAAGTCCTCGAGCGTCATATCGAAGTCTACTGCGTCCTCACCGAGCACCACGTAGTTTCCGTCTGCCCACGAAGCCGGAATCCCTATCTTCTGGTAGACGTGATCCCCGGCATGAGTCAGTCTCCCCGCCCGCATCGCCAGCCACAGATCCACGTAATAGGTCAACAGGTCGGTGATTGGCCCGATCAGAACCGGCTGCACCGTGGCCAGATTCGGAATCGATGGCGGCTTGTCGGAACTGAGCGAAAGCACTTGACGAAATCCGAGACTCGCCGCGGAAAGGGGAACAGCCTTGCCGTCCGAAATCAGGTTCGACCACGCATATTCCTCAGTAAGGTTCCCGCTCGCTTCTTTCTTGACTACTCCCGATGCCTGCACTTCATAGCGCCAGTTTTCGTTTGTGCCCTTCATCCGGTAGATCAGCGTCTCCCCTTCCCGGTAGCGCCGCACAAGCGGAGCGTCACCGCGAGGAACATCCTGGGCGAACGCACTCAATGAACAGAACAGGACGGCAATCTTCGTGCTCATTTCGTCTCCTTTAGTCCCTCGCAAAACAGCTTCATTTCCCGTTGCAGAACATGCTCCGTAGCTCGAAAGGGAGGGCCCTCGACGGCCCATAGCGCCGTGAGTCCCAGTTGAATGGTTTTGAAAATGACAACCAGTTCCTGAATATCGACGTCACCCCGTAACAGGCGCCGCTGTTGCAAGTCTTGAAATAGCTTCTCCATGGGCGGGTCGATTGCCTTTTGCATCTCCATCATGTAGGGCAGGAATGAATCCGTGTGGAGAAACATCTGCCCGAGAAAAACCCGGACAAACCGGTGGTATCGCCTCTTCTTGCGAAATTGCAGTCGAATGAACTCCGCCAGGATGGATTCCAGTGACCCGCTCCACTCGGCCACATCCTTGAGGCCCGCCTGAACCCGCTGCTCCAATTGCGTCATGAAAGCCACCACGATGTCTTCCTTGGCCTGGAAATAGTTGTAGATGGTTCCCTTCCCGATATCGGTGACTTCGGCGATCTGTTCCACCGTTACGTTGGCGATGCCGCGGCGGGAGAATAACTCAATCGCTTGAGCGATGATCTGCCTGCGAACGGCCGATTTCTTGCGCTCTCTCCGCGAGCCTGAATTTATGACTGCGGTCATATATGACTACAGTCATAATATACCAAGCCGTTGTCGACGATGAGATTGCCCCTGCGATTGGTTTACCAGGTGATGGTGCCAACGAATGGCTGGGAAATGAAGTTGCTGCCAGCGCGCGTGTCTGGCCCGGTCACTCACTTGGGTGGACTAGGACTCTCGGGGGCTTCGACCAGGCATCCCGGCATGCATCGCGACAGGATTCCCCTCGATTATCCGAATCTCCGTGACCTCGGACGTGGTGATGGGGCATGGATCATCCGGCCGTTTGAACACAAGGCGCATCCCGCAACCCACGTATCGCCGCTCGAACTCATCTATTCCCTTCCGCGAGCCGCAGAGCTGCGCCGGAGTGGGGGTTGGGCAGAGCTGTGGATGACCCCAGATGAGTATCTCGTCCCCGTCCACGTACTCGATTTCGTAGCGGCGGCTTTTTGTTTCCACTTCAAGCACAGAGCCCGCGGTCAGAGCGTCGAGATGCACGCCCGTTATCACGCTCGGGGCTTCCTGTACCTCGCGTACTGCCGTTGAAGTGGCGCGGGTGAGGTCACTCATCATTTCGAGTACGAGCAGGTAGATTACCATCCTCGTCCTTACTCCATTCCACGGGCAATTCATGAGGCTTCCACGCGTAAGCTCCTCTCGTGACAAGCATCTTTTACCGGGATTTTTTACCAATGGCTTCGGCGTGAGATCGCTGGCAGGGTACGAAATCTCTCAAAATCGCGCGTCTGAAAACGCCGGCGGATCCACAACAGGGCTGCATAATACCGCTAAACTCCCTATACCGCACTAACGTTCGGCCTGATTGGGATGAGCTGTACAGCCGCTGGCCGCCAAATTGCATCCTCGGCTGCCTGGAGGTTAACAACCGTGAGGCAAAGTTTAGGGATTACGTTGATACTGGGTGGGGCGTTGCTCGGCGGGGGTTGCGCTACGAAGAAGTATGTGCAGCAGACCGCGGCTCCTATTCAGACGAAAGTAGATCAGGTTGCTGATCAGGCAAATAAGCAAGGGACAGACATCGATGCGGCCAAGAAGGACATCGAGCGGCAGGACACCGGCATCAATGCGGCCAAGGAGCGTGCGATGTCGGCCGAAAACAAGGCCGGCGAGGCCCAGGCTGCGGCTGATAAGGCTGACCAGGACGCCATGCAGGCACAGAACACTTCTAACCAGAACACTCAGGCGATTGACTCGCTCAATACGGCTCTCGGCAATCTGGATGACTATAAACTCGAGGCCGAAACCGTCGTTCAGTTCGGTTTCAACAAAGATGTGCTGACGCCCGAAGCCAAAGAGCAGTTGGACCAGTTTGTCAGCGCGCACTCGAACGCCAAGCGATATTACATCGCCCTCGAGGGCTTTACCGACAAGACCGGCCCCGCCCAATATAACGACGATTTGAGCCGCCGCCGTGCCGACCGGGTCATGGCTTATCTGATCATGCAGCACGAGGTCCCTGTGTACCGCATCCAGGAAATTGGATTAGGTAAGGAAAAGCCCGCCGACGAAGGCCACAATCGTGAAGCCCGCGCCAAGAACCGTCGTGTAGAAGTGCGGTTGTTCAGCGCCGATCAACAACTCGCCATGTCCCAGCCGAATACACAGCAGCAACCGAACTCCGCACAGCAATAGACTGGAAGTACGCGGCACCGGCGTCCCTACCACGGGACGCCCGGTCCCGTGCGCGAACGAACACCCATTCCGCTCACCAATGCGTCTGCGTCCGGCGTGATGATACTCGAAGGCGAATACCTCGCGTGCGCGCGTACCGGTATCGAAGCCATCGCTAGCGTCAAACAGCGGAGGTTCAACATCATCCTCATGGACATTCATATGCCCGGCATGGATGGTTACCACGCCATCGCCGCCATTCGCGACTGGGAGAGGCAAAACTCTAATGCGCGGACCCAGATGGTTGTCATTTCCTCCGATGAGATCGAGACCCAGGCGCGTTCGGCGGCCTTGGCCGGCTGCTCCGGTTACCTCCGCAAGCCCGTTGCACCGCACGATCCGGCGGCCGTCGTCACCCGCATCCGCGAAATGCGAGCCTGATCAGAATTCGCTTTCTGCAAACGTTCTTTTTCGCACCGCGTCAAAATCACCCCCGCCCTAATATGGAGCAGAGGAGATGCCATGGGAACCGCACCAAGCCGCGATCCGAAAAAACCTTTCTTGAGCGACATCCAGGAGATTCGGCGCCGCGCCCGGCAGCACATCGAACAGGGCGCGGTTACCGCAAACAATACCGCAGACCTCACGACTTCCATCCGCGTGCTGAACGAAGCGCTGGCCACTGAAATTGTCTGCGTGCTGCGCTATAAACGCCATCACTACATGGCCAACGGCATTCACGCCCAGTCCGTGGCGGCCGAGTTTCTGGAGCATGCCCATGAAGAGCAGGGTCATGCCGACCGCATCGCCGAGCGCATTATCCAGCTCAATGGCGCCCCGGATTTCAGCCCGGACGGTCTGCTGATGCGCAGCCACTCCGAGTATGTCGAAGGTCAGACGCTCACTGACATGATCCGCGAGGATCTGGTCGCCGAGCGCATCGCCATCGATTCCTACACGGAAATGATCCGCTATTTCGCTGACAAGGATCCCACCAGCCGTCGCCTGATGGAAGAGATCCTGGCGAACGAAGAAGAGCATGCCGAGGACATGCGAACCCTGATCGAGAGACTGGGTGCACAATCCGATCAGATATAAGTCCGGTCTGCGCCGCCCTCGGCCGTAGCGGCCGCGGCACGCCGTCCCACGCTCGGGACGCCCGGTCCCACGTGCGAACAAATCCACAACCCAGAAGCCCTCCAACTGTATCCGGCCAAAGGATATCTTCCTGGCATGGCGGTTGCTGAATGCAACTGATTCGGTTTAGGGAGGCACTGGATGGCGAAGACGGAACGCGTCCGCGAAGAGATGGCGGCCCCGCCCACACCAGAATATTGGAGCCGAATGGCCGATGCCGGTTGGCGGCTTGCGGCGGTTGAGTGGTCCAGGGAAGTTCCCGCTGCCCAGCCAGCGCCGGAGGCGTCTGAGGAGATCCCGTACGGCCTCCAGATCGCTGATGATTGCGTGCACCTCGAAGTGAACCCGGCGGAGCGGGAAGCGCTGTTGTTCATGCTCGAGTTGATCGTTCAGGACCGGGGCCTGGCGCAAGTCGCCAACGAATTGAATCAGCGTGGTTTCCGCACCCGCCGCGGTACCGAGTGGACGCCGGCGGCGGTTTTCAACATGCTGCCACGTATGATTGATGTCGGGCCACGCGTCTTTTCGCAGTCTGACTGGGCAACCCGCCGCCAGCGTCTGTTCCGCGCGGTTTAGGGGCTACTCCTCCGCTTCCAAAGCCTTCTTGTGCTTGGGTTTCTTGCGCGCCAGTTTGGGAATGATAGCGCGCGACGCCGGAACTGTGCCGACCCGCTCGCGGGCCAGCTTTCGAATCTCTTTCCGTACGTTGAACCTCGGCTTCTTGCGGCTCACGACATCAGCGCATGCGCCACGCGGGATGCCAGTTGATCGAAGGTGATGATCTCGTAAAGCGAAGGGTCAGACATCAGCCGAGAAACCAGTTGTGCGTGCATCGCGTGTCCGGCCCGCTCCGCGATCACGTGGCCCAACAATGGCTTGCCGATAAGTGCCAGATCGCCAATCAGATCCAGAGCCTTGTGCCGGCAGCACTCGTCCGCAAAGCGCAGCCCGTTCGGGTTCATGACGCCGTCCCAGTCGAAACACACCGCGTTTTCCAGCGACGCACCCCGGATCAACCCCATATTTCGCATCTGGTCGAGCTCGTACAGGAACCCGAAAGTCCGGGCCGGCGCGATCTCTTCTGCATACCGGTCGGGCGTGACCTCCATTTCGAGCGTCTGACGCCCGACCAATGGGTGGTCGTAGCGAATCTCGCAGGTGAGCCGGAAACTGTCGTCCGGCAAAATACTGATGCGCTTGCCCTTATCCTCAACCGTGATGGGACGGCGGATGCGCAAGTAGCGTCGCTTCCGACGGTACTGGCGTACGCCCGCTTTTTGGATGAGTTCCAGGAAGGGCAGGCCGCTGCCATCCAGGATCGGCACTTCCAAGTTGTTGATTTCAATATAGGCGTTGTCGATACCGCTGCTGTAAAAAACGCTCAGCAGATGCTCGGTGGTCGAGATCAGTACGCCTTGCCGCATGAGGCTGGTGGCATAGCTCACGCGTGCGACGTGCCGCCAACTGGCTGAAATAGGGAAGTTATCGAGATCCGTTCGCACGAAAACGATGCCGGTCGAAACCGGCGCCGGTAAAACGCGAATGGATACCGGCACTCCGCTATGCAGACCGACACCCTTAGCTTCCACGGGGCGTTGAATCGTAGTTTCAAATCGCATGAACTTTTGTTAATAGCAATCTCGAAACCTAATTGTAACCTATTGATTTTAAAAAATCAGGAGAATTCTTACGGTGCAGAAAAGCCACACATTGCAGCTCTCACTGTGGCCCGTATACCTCTATTATTGCAACGGGAGATATGATGGAGGCTCGTGCCTCATCCACGTCTGTTCCTGATTGATACCTACGGGTTTATCTTTCGAGCGTACCACGCCCGCGCGCGCTCCGGCGCTCCGCCGATGCGGACTTCGACCGGCATATCAACCGAAGCCGTTTTCATTTTCACCAACATGCTCCGGAAGCTGGCTAAGGCATTTAAACCAGAGCATATAGCGGCAGTTTTCGAGAGCATCGGCCCTACCTTGCGCGAGCAGGAGTTCGCTCAATATAAAGCCAACCGGACCGAAGCGCCGCCTGATCTTGGCGAGCAGATCGTATACATTCGGCGGCTGTTAGAAGCTCTGCGGATTCCCATCCTGGAGTTTGCCGGATTCGAAGCTGACGACGTCATCGGAACGCTGGCGCGACGCGCCGAAAAAGCGGGTTTTGAAGTCGTGGTCGTGTCGAGCGACAAGGACATGCTGCAACTGGTGACGGACCGGGTTTCGATGCTCAACCCGGCCAAGGACGACACCTGGTATGATCCCGCGAAAGTCGAAGAATTTATGGGGGTTAGGCCCTCGCAGGTAGCTGATCTGCTGGCCCTAAAGGGTGACGCGATTGACAACATTCCGGGTGCGCCGGGGATAGGCGACAAAGGTGCCAAGGATCTGATTCTACAGTTCGGGTCAGTGGAAGCGGCGCTCGACCGAGCGGCGGAAGTCGAGCGGAAGATGTACCGGGAAAGCTTGCAAAACAATCGCGAGCGGGTGTTGATGAGCAAGCGGTTAGCGACGATCGAGACGGCGGTGCCGATTGAGGTTTCCCTGGATGCCGTCAAGGCGCGGGAGCCGGACCTGGCGGCGCTCAAGCAGATTTACAAGGAGCTGGAATTTCATAGCCATCTCAAAGAACTGGGGCCGAGTGAGGATACACGGGCCCGGGATTACCGGGCGCTGGGTACGGCGGAGGCAGTGGATGAATGGCTGGCGGCGATTCCGCCGGGTGCGCCGGTTGCGGCGGCGATTGCCAAATCCGGGGAAGGCGAATTCGCACTCGACACGGTGGGCCTGGCGTGGCAGCACGGCGAAGCGAGGGCGGTGCCGCTCGAATTCATCGATCGGCTGCGGCCGCTGGTGGAAGACCGTGTGCGGCCCAAGGTCGCGTGCGATGTGAAGTCGCTGGTGCTGGCATTTGCGAAGCTGAGAATCGAGGCGCGCGGGTTTGCACACGACGTCATGCTTTACGCCTTCCTGCTCGAGGCCGACCCGGGAAGCTGCACGCTAGATGAACTGGCGCATCGCCGCATGGATCTGAAGCTGGGCGCGGCTCCGGAGCAGCACGCCGATTACGCGCTCGAACTTTACGAAAATCTGAGCGAGGAAGTCGACACACGCGGGCTGCGGAATTTGTACGAGACCATCGAGCTGCCGCTGGCGAGCGTGTTGGCGCGCATGGAACTGACCGGCGTTCTGATCGATTCGAATGAGCTGAAACGGCTCTCGAATCTCATGGAGACGGAAATCGCGCGGCTCACCACGGAGATTCACGACCTCGCCGGCAAGCCGTTCAACATCAGCTCGCCGCAACAGCTTGGGCGCGTGCTGTTCGAGGACCTGAAATTGCCGGCGCCGGTGAAATACGGCAAAGGCAAAACGATTTCGACCGCTGCCGATGTACTGGAGGACCTCGCCGAAGAGCATGAAATTGTGCGCAAGGTGCTCGAGTATCGGCAGCTCACCAAGTTGAAGGGAACCTATGTGGACGCGCTGCCGGCGCTGATCGACCCGCGCACAGGCCGCCTGCACACGAGTTTCAACCAGACCGGCGCGGCGACGGGGCGGCTTTCGTCATCCAATCCGAACCTGCAAAACATTCCAATTCGCACCGAGCTGGGTCGCGAGATTCGCGCGGCTTTCATTCCGCGGCCCGGCTGGAAGCTCGTGGTCGCGGATTATTCGCAGATCGAGCTGCGGTTGCTGGCGCACATGTCGCGCGATGCCGTGCTGGTTGCGGCGTTCCGCAATGGCGAGGACATCCACACGCGCACCGCAGCGGAAGTGATGGGGATTCCGCCGCTGATGGTGGGGCCGGAGGAGAGGCGGCGCGCCAAGGCGGTGAATTTCGGCATCGTGTACGGCATCAGCCCGTTCGGCCTTTCGCAGCAGATCGGCATTTCGCGCGTCGAAGCGGAGCTCTACATCAAGAGCTATTTCGAGCGGTACACGGGCGTGAAGAAATTCATCGAGAACACGATTGCGGAAGTGCGGCGCACGGGAGTGACGAAGACGCTGCTAGGCCGCGAGCGCCCGATCCCCGATATGAACAGCCGCAATCCCAACTCGCGCGGCTTTGCGGAGCGCACCGCGGTGAATTCGCCGCTCCAGGGCACGGCGGCCGACCTGATCAAGCTGGCCATGGTGCACATCGACCGTCGCCTGCGCGAGGAGAAGTTTCAAGCGGCGATGCTGCTGCAAGTCCACGACGAGCTGGTCTTCGAAGCGCCGCCGGAGGAGACGCAGAAACTGGCAGCGAT
>JASHOO010000475.1 GCA_030041035.1 Bryobacteraceae bacterium
CGAGTAGCTGGCCGGGCAGGGAAATGGTCAGGCTGTAAGCGCCTGCGCCCGTGACACCACAGGTGATCGATGCGGTTAAACCTGCGATCGCCGGCTGCCTGCTGACGGTCGCAAAGTTAAATGTTTCGCTGAGGGACGGCACGGAAAAATCGCTCCCCTCCAGAGGAATCACGGTGGTCAGACCGATACCGGGGTTCTGCGGGTCTTCGATGAACGAGACGTCCGAGACTCCGCTATTAGCCCCAAGGCTTTTAAACAGAGTGCCCGCCGGCGGGTTGAGCAACAGGACCGTTCCACCGATGGGGCACGGATACGTGCCGGAGCCGGTCGCATCGCAGGTAGTCGCGGGCAAAGTGTAGCCGATCAGCAGGATGTGTCCTCCCGGGGAAAAAGATCCGGTGGACCTGGCTCCGCCCGTGATCTGGGCTACGGAACCACCCGGGGGAAAGGGGAACCCAGCGTTATCCAGGAAGCCGCTAACGCCCGCATACGAGCCGTACTGAAAGTCAAGCAGAAGCCGTCCCTGGTTTGGGTTGTACGAAAAAGGCTGACTAAAAACAATAAACATGTCGAACGGGCAAACCGAAGGCCCCGCACAACCCGGGCTAGTAAAAGAGACCGGCCCGGAGTACACCAGCGTGTTGTCGGGGCCAGTATTATTCGCGTAGGTGGTCGTGATCAGAGTATCGCCATTCGTTGTATTCGGATAGTAAGAAGTGGTCGAAAGATACAGGCTCAACGATGGGCTTGTGGCGTTAACCGGACCCGTCCCTGGGTAGGCACGGAATGAAATCTGACTTATTACTATTGGGCCGGCCGTGAACTGGTCCGACCCCACAATCTCCTGTTCACGATAACCATGTTTCGTCTGGGTAGGGATAGCTTCGGGCCCCCCGGTTGTGCCCGTTTGGGCAAACGGAGCCACCAGATATCCGTCCCCGTACGCAGCCGAGCAGAAGAGCCAAGCACTCACAATCAACTTCGCCGTACGCATCGTTACCCCGTCTCGTCGAAGCATTCGCTGGTTATGTCCCGGCCAGCTTCATCAAGACATTTTAGTCGATCCGAACCACGACCGATGCTAATTCGATATTCAACAAGCCAGCCCGCTCATGCGAGACGATGTGATTTTGCCCGCTTGTCCCCGGGAGGCAGCGTCGTTGCCTGTGCGCACGATTAGGACCGGCTGAATGGCAACTGCAAATCCAGATTTGGTATCCGCCTTTAGGGCGCATCTCCTGCCAGAATTTGGACGACGTGGAGCCTGCGACCCGTGGTGGTGGCCTGTGGGGCCGGGAGAATCTCTTGCGGATTGGGGATTGCGTCAGGGGGAAGAACAGCAACTCTCAAGCCTTCGGGATCACCGCGATGGCAATTCTTACCCGAGATTTCTTGGGAGCCTCGGAGCAAAGCCGGGCGCACTTGGGTCATGTGGACGAGGCCCTCGCCGCTCAAATCGTTTCCAATGGCGCGTTAACGGTCTACTTCACATCGTCGGCTTTGGCGCAACCGCCGATGGCGATATTCACGGTTTTTTGGCGACGCCGTGTGACGAGAACTCGAGCGCATGCGGCAGTGATAACTCCAGCATTGTCGCACAAGCGAAGCCAAAAGTCGCCCTTTCTGAGAAGGCACGCCAGATGCTCCTGCGCTCTGGACTGCGTGGACGTTAAATAGATGATTGAGGTGTAGCTGGATTCCAGGTCAGGACGTACTTGCGCCCGCCATGTTCGCCCCGCAGTGTCACCGTAGCGAGCGAACATGAGCGGGCACGTCTTCGCCCCACCACTGTGCGCCTAAGCTTTTCCGATCGAGTCGCCGTACGTCCGGAGGGGTACCCCTGCCTTCGATCTGCATCACTCCCCTCGTAACGCCGCGGTTCCTCGCTTCCTTTTTCTACCGCACTTTGCCGCAAAGAATACGACTCACAGCGGCATCTGAAAGAGCCACTTCGGCGCACCCAAAACCGTACTAGCCCAACCTTCTGTGGCGCAGTTACACAACAGCTATCGCAGTCAAGCAAAGCGACGTTGCCTAAAGTGATCATTGCGGGCTGGTACGTGATATCGCAATGATGTTGTAGGAACGAGTGCGCACAGGCTTCGGCGCAGGACTGTGTGACTGGCTTCGGTCTGGCTATATATGCAAAAAAGTCAAGCTGTGGGTTTGCTTCTTTGCGGCATCTTTAGCCCGACCATTTGCTCCAGCCAGAACGGCGTTAACACTCCTGGCGCACCCCTACCAATCCTCACACAAGTCGGTCAGATACGCAGCTTGACGCGCAGTCAGGCAGTCAAAGGTTATCCCGTCCATTTGAAGGTGGTGGTTACCTACTTCGAAGACACCGCCGCTGCCCCTGAGATGTTCATCCAAGACGCGACCGGAAGTGGCTGGGTGCATTGGTCAGCGGACTCCCCGAAAGCTCGGCCGGGGCAACTTATCGATCTATGGGGAATTACAATCCAAACCGACTTTTCTCCTGATATCGATAAGGCACACTGGACTGTAATCGGTCAGGTACCAATGCCCCCGGCGAAACGTGTGACCTTTGAGGAAATGGCCTCGACTTCCGTGGATGCACGGTGGGTGGAAATCGAAGGGCTTGTGCGGTCGGCCGAGGTCCCACCAAGCGATTGCTGCCTGCAGTTTATCCTCGAAGTGCCGGAAGGCCGCATTGTCGTTCGCGTCAACGGACAGTCCACAGTTCCTGACAGACTGGTGGATTCCTACGTTCGGATTCACGGAGCTTGTGGCGCCATCTATACAGCCAAGAACCAGATCGTTGGCGTGATCCTGTACGTTCCCTCGATGGAGAACATCAAGACGATCGATCCTGGTCTTGTGGACCCGTTTGCGGCTGCCGCTCGCCCCATCGAGTCGCTGCAAAGGTTCACGTTCACAGGGCGCCCCGAGCACAGGGTGAAAGCCTGGGGAATCGTCACGGGTAGCTTTCAGAAGAAGGATCTCTACATCGCGGACGAAACCGGCAGTGTCCACGTCCAAACCCACCAGACCGCCCCGCTTTCTCCCGGTGATCGTGTTGAAGTGGTTGGTTTCCCTGGCTTCGTGGATTATCGGCCAGTTGTCAAGGACGCTATTTACCGCAAGACGGGCATCGCACCGGTTCCAGCCGCCCTACCAGTAAAGGCGGATAAAGTACTGGAGGATGACACCTACGATTCTGCTCTGGTCGCTATTGAAGGCCAGCTGACCGCTCGCGCTGTTCTCCCCAGTGAAGAAGTGCTTGTGATGAAACAAGGCCGCACTTCGTTTAGCGCCATTGGACAGTGGAAGTCGACCGCTGCGAAAGAAGCGGTGCGTGAGGGTGGCCAAGTTCGCTTGACCGGAATCCTAGTGATGGAGAAAGACGGATTTGGGCAGCCGCAGTTGTTCAAGATCCTCCTGCGCTCACCAGAAGACGTCGTGGTGCTGAGCAACCCGCCCTGGTGGACTGTTGGGAAAGCCTTGTCGATTCTGGGTCTGGTGGCGTTGATCGCCTTTGCGAGCTCAGCCTGGGTCCTCGTGCTACGAGGCCGCGTGCGGGCTCAGACTCTCGAACTGCAGCACAAGAATGACCAACTCGAAGCAGCGCTTAAACGTGCCGAAGAGGCAACCCAACTCAAGAGCGAATTTCTCGCGAACATGAGCCACGAAATCCGCACGCCGATGAACGGCATTCTGGGCATGACCAGGCTGGCGAGAGAAGCCAATTCACAGGACGAGCAGGAGGAATATCTCACCGATTTGAACACCTCCGCCGAATCTTTGCTTACGCTGCTGAACGACATTCTGGATCTCTCGAAAATTGAGGCGGGGCGGATGGAACTGAATCCCACTTCGGTTGCCATTGTCGATGTCGTTAGGGAAGCGGCACAACTGCTTCGCCATACGGCGACGCAGAAAGGCATAGAACTTCAATACACGGTCACACGTGAGCTGTCCCGTTCGGTCGCCGCCGATCCCGTTAGACTACGCCAAGTGCTGCTGAATCTGATGGGCAATGCAGTGAAATTCACGGAGCGAGGCTCCGTGGCGGTCACGGCACAAGTCGATCAGGAAGACGAAGCCGCCATCTATGCAAGATTCGCCGTTTGCGACACGGGACCGGGGATTGGTGCAGACAAGCAAAAGATCATATTCGAAGCATTTCGTCAGGCAGACGGCTCCACAACAAGGAAGTATGGTGGCACCGGGCTGGGGCTGGCCATTTCAGCGCGACTGGTGGAACTCATGGACGGAAAAATCTGGGTGGAGAGCACGGTCGGTGAGGGAAGCACATTCTGGTTCACAGCGCGGTTCGGCAAGCTGGACCGTGCTCCGAAAACTGAGTCAGAGCTCTGGGCTGCTAACACAAGGGCATAGGTTCATCTTGCTGACTCCCTGAAAACTCGTCATCCATTCCTTGTCCCCAGTGTGCCATTGATGCGTTGCACGCCAGAACGAGCGCGAATATCGATCGCCGGGTCATGCTGGACGTACTCCGCCACCGCCGAAAGGTTACCACCTAACGTCGAGCTCGCAGCACACGTATGGCCCGAGGACCTGCCTTGCCGAAACCACCTGGCGTTGCCACACCAACGTGGCCATTCCTGAGTGCCGTAAGAAACCGTAGCGGCTGCCTCGCTCATGAAATAGGATTTCGCCACACCCTGCCGGTGCCTGATCCCTTATGTGACGGGACACGGCACCCGTCTACCAACGCGCGACCGAAAACTACCTGTCGGACGTCGGGATCGAAGTGAATGCTTGGCCGTTGTAGCGAATGCCGAGCGCAGCGACGTTGCCGCTGGTCACCGTAAAATCGACTGAGCCCAGTTGGCCGACGACGCCCGAGAGGCCGGGAATGTCGCGGAGCAGCACCGCCGTTTGACCGTTGGCCGCAAGCTGGATGGTTCCGGTCCCGATGATGCCGCCGACGGAGTTGTACGCGGTGACGTTGACGGTCGTGGCCGTCGAACCGAGGCCAACGATGGCGATGCCGGTAGTGTAACTGGTCTCATCGAAGATCAGAGTGCTGATGGTCGCCGTGACCCCTGAAAGGAGCACGACGGCTTGCTGGCCGGCTGCAGCTCCCGGCTGGTAGCTGAACACACCGTATCCAGTGACTCCGCTTGGTAGCGAAGCGGTCACATAGCCCTGAGTGAGGGAGCCTGCATTCGGGATCTGGATGGCCGCAGAGCCTAGCGCCGCCAGGTTGACGGTAGTCGAAGAACTGCTCAAAGCAGGAATGCTGAGTGGTGTGCCGTCTTGCGCCACAAAGTTCACAGAAAACGAAACGGGAGTTCCGTTCAAATTCGTGAAATACAGCGATGTAGCCCACCCTCCGCCGAAGGCAAGCTGGGGGAGCACGTTCGTAACCTGGGAGCTGACGGTATCGTTCTCCAGCTGCTGCACCTGGGCTGCACTGAGTGCGGTCCCGAAAATCGCGGCATCAGCCAAAAGGCCGTCGTAGGAGTCGCCTCCCATGTCGCGCGAACCGATCGCCACAGGAACATCGTTTAGCGTGGTCAGCCCATTTAGGCTGTTTCCGTTCCCGAACAAGATTGTGGACGCGGCGACTCCATCAACGTATAACTGGATGCCGGTCGCCTGACCACTGCCGTCGTAGGTCGCCACTAGGAAATGCCATTTACCGTCGTTCACTGAGACCTGGGCTTCGACACCGAGAAAATTGCCGCCGACGCCCCCAGCCGCGGATGGCGTTGCTTGGAGAAGAAAGGCGAAACGCCCAGACCCTTGGGGTGCCACTCCACCGGGTCCGTTGTCCATCGCGAGATACGGTCCGCTGTAGTTGCCGCTGTTTGCTTCTTTGGCGAAGAAGATCATAGTGTTGGTGGTGTTGCCGGTCTTAACCCAAATCATCATGGTGAGCGGGTGATACCAATCCAGGGCAAAGAGAGGGCTGGAGGCCGTCGATGGCACGCTAATGTACTGATCCTGTGTGACTTGGAATACGGCAGCTTGGTTAGTGGGGTCCCCGACGGGAGGTCCGAGGCCGGAACCGGTGAAGGTCACTCCGTTCATCAGCACGCCATTGTTGGCATAGGTGGTTGCGTCGTTTGCGTTGCCATTCAACGGCCAAAAGCCGAGGGGATTCAGCGCCAAGACATCCGCCGTAAACCCGCTCTGTGCGAAGCTGACGGACGGCAGCAGGGCCATCGCCAGAATCAATCGCGATTTCATCGGTTTCTACTCCTTTACGAGATTTCGATGAGCCCAGCTTTCAGGCGTCTGGGAGTGCCAAGAAGCTTATCAGGCAGCGCTATTCGGGTCCAGCCGTGACAGTCGGGTTTTGCTCGAAGGCGCCGGCGTCGCGCGTGGGAAGGTTCGTCGACACGCTGATGTACAGAGCGGTGCGCGCACGGCCTGGCGTGATTGCGCTGAGCTCCAATCCTGAACAACTTGACGCCGTGAGATTGGCAGCCAGTTTCGCGCTCCGCTACGCAGCCGCAATCTAGACGGCCGTTCGCTTAGGCCCTGCGCTCATTCATGCCCCCAGAACCGGCATTGGTGATTTCGAGTACAGAGATAGTCTGAAGACGTTAGGATCAGGCAGCACGCGTCCATCATCGAAATGAAGGGAAAGACAAAATGGACAAATGCATTTACTGCCAGGCGGAAACGCTCCTCTACATTGGTGACGACCCGGTGTGCATCGATGCGTCTCCGTGGCCATCGCCTTTACGGTTTAAATTCCGATCGTGACACGGTCGCCCAGTAGACGCGCCACCGATTCCAGACTGGTTGCGTTTTCGCAAAGTACCCGATGTGGGCCCAAGAGCCATTTTCAGGCGCAGGTGGCCATCCACGACCTCGCCATCGCTGCGGGCGAGCACCGGGATCTTAAAGCCGAACTCTTTGATGCTGCCGCACATTCGTTCAACAGCGGAGTCGTTCCTGCGCGGATTGCGTGCGTAGAAGATAAGCCTGTCGATAGGCCAAGTTTGAATTTCAGGGGTTGCTGTCAAGGGCGGAGTAAAGCTAGACCACCGGAGCGGCGGGAAAATAGACCATTTCCTGGCTCAGTTGGCTTTCTTATGTGAAGGATTGGCGGGGGCGGCTGGAGCGGAGGCCTGCGGCGCCCGTAGGGCGGCGCGCTTAGGCCGGAGCGGAAGCCGCCCTCGCCAATCGCCGCCAGATGTCGAACACGTTAGTTAGGAGCGAGCCTTCGCTGGCCGCCTTTGCTTGCTGTCCTTGAGCCGGTAACTTTCTCCGTTCATTTCAAGGATGTGGACGTGATGGGTGAGCCGGTCGAGGAGTGCTCCCGTCAGTCGCTCTGATCCGAACGCCTCGGTCCATTCGTTGAACGGTAAGTTGCTGGTGACCAGCGTGGCGCTTCGTTCATAGCGCCGGCTGAA
>JASHOO010000476.1 GCA_030041035.1 Bryobacteraceae bacterium
TACAGATCGATACCCACAAAACTCGCTGTCAGAATGTCGTCGCGCCCGTCGCCATCCCAATCGACAATGTAGATCCCGTGAACCACCCCTTCGTTTTCATCCCCGATCAACTCGCGCTTCCATTCCCCCGGCCGGTAAAACACCAGCGGCGTGTGATCGCGATAGTCCGGCGCTTCCGCATGCGCGCCCGTGAGCGGCGCATCTATCAGAACTTTCTGTCCATTACCGTAAATGTCCGCCCACCGCAGGCGATGCGACGTCGTCAGCCGGTCGACCTCCGTCGCCTTCCACGGCCCGCGCGGATCCCCCTCGTGCCGCAATAACGAAACGGTCCCGATGCTGTTCTTCGCTTGATTGTCGAACCCGCTCGCCAGGGCAATCTCCGGAATGCCGTCCCCGTCCGTGTCCCAGGCCGCGCAGTTGATCATGCGCGAGAATCCGCTCACCAGGACGTGCCGCTCCCAGGTCGGATTCTCATACCAAACCAGGTCCGGCATCCCACTGGCCAGCGCGATAATATCGGGCTTGCCGTCGTGGTTCAAATCCGCAATCACCACCTGGTAGCCGCCCTTCAGCCCCGTCGCAATCGTATGTTCCGTGAACTGCACGGGTCCCGCCGCCACCAGCACGCTGCAGAAAAGGAAAAAACCGGCGTAACGCACGCCTCAGTATAGAATGAATCCTGATGGCCCTCCGGACCACTGTCGTCGGCAGTTACCCCGTGCCGCATTGGCTTCTGGGTGACAACTCTCGTGTCACATTACGCGACGCCATCATGGTGGTGCTCAAAACCCAGGAACTGGCGGGTATCGATGTCATCGCCGATGGCGAACTCAACCGCTTCAACCCCAGCCATCCCGAAACCAATGGCATGATCGAGTATTTCGTCAGTCGCATGGATGGCATCGTCACCCGCTTCTCCATCAACGATCTGGAGAAGTTTCGATCCGATCCTGTCCTTGCCTATCGCGCCGAGCCGGCCGGCGTCGTTACCGGCGACGTGGGCGAGGGAAGCCTCAATCTGCTTCGCGATTTTGAACTTACACGTTCGCTCACCTCGCATCCCCTCAAATTCACCTGCACCGGCCCCCATATGCTCGCCAAGGTGCTCACCGACCGCCATTATGGCCATCCCGCCGATCTCGCCATGGCCATCGCGCGGATCCTGCGCCACCAGCTCGAGCGCATCCACACCGACGTCATCCAGCTCGATGAAGCCAACATCAGCGGCCACCCCGAAGATCAGGACTGGGCCGTCCCCGCCATTAATCACGTGCTCGAAGGCATTCGCGGCGAGTGCGCCGTCCATGTCTGCTTCGGCAACTACGCCGGCCAGAGTGTGCAGAAGGGTCTGTGGTGGGACTTGATGCCCTTCTTCAACCAGCTCAAAGCCAGCCACCTGGTGCTTGAATTCGCCCGCCGCGGCTACGACGAGCTCGAAGCTTTCCGCGATCTCGACCGCCACGTCGGCCTGGGCATCGGCGTCATCGACATCAAAGACAACGCCATCGAGACCGCCGACGTGATTGCACAACGCATCGAGCGCGCCGTCAGATCGCTCGGCCCCGATCGCGTCCACTACGTCCATCCCGATTGCGGTTTCTGGATGCTCCACCGCACTATCGCCGCCGCCAAAATGCGCGCGCTCGCAGCCGGCAAGAAGCTCTATGAAGGTCGCTAGCGCGTTGATCGCCTGCTGCCTCGCCCACGCGCAGCCCGCCGCGCACCTCACCAATGTCCGTCAGCTCACCTTCGGTGGACAAAACGCCGAAGCCTACTGGTCGCCCGACGGCCGCCGTCTCATTTTCCAATCCACCCGCCCGCCTTATGCCTGCGATCAGATGTTCATCATGAATGCCGACGGCTCCCATGTGCACCTGGTCTCCACCGGCAAGGGCCGCACCACCTGCGGCTATTTCCTGCGCGACGGCAAGCACATCATCTATGCTTCCACCCACGAAGCCGGCGACGCCTGCCCCACCCCACCCGATCGCAGCAAAGGCTACGTCTGGGGCGTCTTTCCCGGTTATGACATTTATCTCGCCACCGACGCCGGCAAGATTCTGAAAAAGCTCACTGACACGCCCGGCTACGACGCCGAAGCCACCGTCAACTGGAAAACCAATCGCATCGTCTACACTTCGCTTGCCTCCGGCGATCTCGATCTCTGGACCATGCGCCCCGATGGCTCCCAAAAAAAGCAGATCACCACCGCCATTGGCTATGATGGCGGCGCCGTTTTTTCCCGCGATGGCACCCGGCTCGTTTGGCGCGCCAATTATCCCGCCACACCCGAAGCGCTCGACCGTTACAAGTCCCTGCTCGCCGAAAACACCACCGCGCCCATGAAAATGGAAATCGTCGTCGCCGATTCCGATGGCGCCCACGCCCGCACCATCACCAATTTCGGCTGCGCCAGCTTCGCCCCCACTTTCACTCCCGATGGCAAAAAGGTACTGTTCGCCTCCAACAAGAACAACTGTGACACCCGCAAGTTCGATCTGTTTCTGATCAATCTCGATGGCACCGGGCTCGAACAGGTCACCGATTTCGGCGGCTTCACTTCATTCCCTGAAATCTCTCCCGACGGCAAGCGCCTCGTCTTCTGCTCCGACCGCGAC
>JASHOO010000477.1 GCA_030041035.1 Bryobacteraceae bacterium
TGGCGTCATCCGGCTCTACACCGATTTGGTGGCGCTGACCGAAGATGTGAAAGTGAAGCAGGAAACGCTCACTCTGGCCCAGAAGCTGTTCGACGATACCAAGGCCCAGGTGGACGAAGGAACGCTCGCGCCGGTCGAGTTGACCCGTGCCAAAGCTCAGGTCTCCGGCAGCCAGCAGGATCTGATCAATTCCAGGGGGCTGCTGGAAGAGCAGGAGGCTATCCTGAAGACCGTGCTGACACGGAGCAATGACGACCCAGCGGTGGCCAACGCGCGCATCATTCCCACCGACACCCTCAATGTGCCCGAGAAGGAGGAAATACGTCCGATACAAGACATGCTGTCGGAGGCGGTGGCGAACCGGCCTGATTTGAGCCAGGCGCGGTTGCAGGTTGAGAATACGCAGATCGGCCTGGAGGGTTCGCGCAACCAGGTCCGGCCCCAGGTGGACCTGGTAGGCATCGCGCAAAACAATGGATTAGCGGGTGTCGCCAATCCATTGTCGCAAGCCCCCAGCATTCCCTATGTCGGCGGATATGGCGATGTGCTGAATCAGATCTTCACCCGCAAGTTCCCGACCTACGGCATCGGCGTGCAGGTCACGGTGCCGCTGCGCAACCGTGTGGCGGAAGCGGACCTGGCCCGCGACGAGCTGCAATTGCGCCAATCGGAAGTGCGCGTGCAGCAATTGCGCAACGAGGTGCGGCTGGAGGTCGAAGACGCGCTGATCGCCATGCGCCGTTCTCGTGCATCCTACGAGGCCGCCGTCCAGACCCGCCTGCTTCAGCAGGAATCCCTGGAAGCCGAGCAGGCGAAGTACGAGGTGGGTGCCTCCACCAGCTTCTTCGTCATCCAATACGAGAGCCTGCTGGCGCAGGCGCGCTCCTCTGAAGTGGCCGCCAAGAGCGCCTATGTCAAGGCCCGCGCGGCGCTCGAACGCGCCACCGGCACCATTCTCTCCGATAACAACATCTCGTTAGATGCGGCTTACAGAGGGCACATGTAAAGCCCTGGATCTCGACGGGGAATCCCTTGCCGCACGGTTCCAACTCACCGCTGCCACAGAATCTGAGACGCTTCCAGCGGTACCCGTGCTCCTTCTTTAAACGGGACCACGCGCGGCGTGTAATCGCCGGCAGGGCGTGTGGCCGGAACTGTCGCGGTGTATAAGTAACCGCCCATGGCACCGACCAGCGCCGCACCGCGCGTCATCGGGATCCGCGAGGGCTCTTCGCCATTACCCGATTCGGCGTAGAGTTCCACCCGCACGGCCTCCGGATCGAGTTCATCCAGATACACCTGTACCTCGAAAACATGGCTGTGATCGCGCGTCTCCACCTGAGCGCCGCCGAAACGCAGATTCGCCCAATGGGTCGCCACAAGCCGCTTCCACTCCAGCAGCTCCACACCGAACTTGCCGTTGTTCGAAGCGCGCTGGCAGTAGGCGGCCGCCGCCGGCAAATAATGCTTCTCGGTATACTCGCGTACCGTGCGGTTCGCGGAAAACTGCGCCGTGAGCCGCGCCATACTTTCGCGCATCTTTGCCACCCACGCGGGCGCAATGCCCTGCTCATCGCGCTGGTAGAACGCCGGAACTACTTCCCGCTCCAGCAGGTCGTAGAGCGCCTGGGCCTCCGCCCGATCCCAGGCGGGATCGTCGCCGTGCTCCTTTCCGTCGCCCAGAGCCCACCCCAAATCCGGCGAATAAGCCTCCACCCACCAGCCATCCAGTTCGGAAAGATTCAGCCCGCCGTTCACCAGGACCTTCATACCGCTGGTGCCGCTTGCTTCCCATGGCCGTCGCGGCGTGTTGACCCAGACGTCCACACCCTGCACAAGTTGCCGCGTGAGCAGCTTGTCGTAATCACTGAGGAAGACCACGCGATTCCGCACCTCGGGCCGCCGGATGAACTCGTTCCACTGTTTGATCATGGCTTGCCCGCCCAGGTCCTGGGGATGTGCCTTGCCGGCCAAAATCAATTGCACCGGCCACTGTGGATGGTTGAGGATGCGGACTAACCTCTCGGGATCCTGTAGCAGCAGATTCGGGCGCTTGTAGGTGGCGAACCGCCGCGCGAAGCCGAGGGTGAGGACGTTAAAATCAAAAATGCGCTCGGCTGACGCGATCTCTGCCGCAGATGCTCCCTGCGTTCCCAGCTGGCGGACGAGTCGCGTGCGCGTGTACTCGATCAGCCCCTTGGTAGTGTTCATGCGAAGCTGCCACAACTGGGCATCGGTGAGCTTGCGGAGATCCGATTCCAGGCATGCCGTGTCACCCATCCACAGCTCGGCGCCGCACACTCCTGCCCAGAGCTTCTTGGCGTCGGGCGACTCCCAGGTGGGAACATGTACACCGTTGGTTACGTGGCTCACCGGCACTTCGCGCTCGGGCCACCGCGGAAACAATACCTCAAAAATTCTGCGGCTCACCTGCCCGTGCAGACGGCTCACGCCGTTCACCGCGCCGCTCCCGTGCGTCGCCAGGTAGGCCATATTGAAAGGCTCGGAGGCATCGTCGGGGTTTCGCCGACCCAGTGCCAGGAAATCGTGGAACGAGATTCCGAGAAGCTCTTCCGCGTAGACCTTTGTATACTTTGCCATCAGGTCAGGCGAAAAGCGGTCGAATCCGGCTTCCACCGGCGTATGCGTCGTGAACAAATTGCCGGCGCGCGTCACGGCCAGGGCCACGTCGAATGGCTGCTTGGTGTCCTTCACGTAGGAACGCGCCCGCTCTAGAACCGCAAGAGCGGCATGTCCTTCGTTGAGATGGCACACCTCCGGACGGAAACCCAGCCAGCGCAACAGACGCCACCCGCCGATTCCCAGAATGATCTCCTGCTTCAGGCGCAACTCCGGTCCGCCTCCATAAAGCTCACTCGTGATGCCGCGATATGCGGGCGGATTCGCCGGGTCGTTCGAGTCCAGCAGATACAACTTTGTCCGGCCCACGCGCACCTGCCACGCCCGAATCCAAACCTTGAGGCCGGGCAGCGCGACCGGCAGGCGCAGCCACTCGCCGTTTTTTTCGCGCAGTGGTGTGATCGGCAACTGCCCTGGGTCGTTGAACGGATAGAGCGCCATTTGTGCACCCGACGAGTCGAACTCCTGGCGAAAATAACCCTGCTGGTAGAGCAGACCCACGGCGGCGACCGGAATGCCCATATCGCTGGCCGCCTTGAGCTGATCGCCGGCCACGTTGCCTAAGCCACCAGAGTAAATGGGCAGGCCTTCGTTCAACATATATTCCATGCTGAAGTACGCGACACACTTCAAGTTCGCGTCCGCATGCGTGTTCCGAAACCAGCAAGGCGACTCCGCCTCTGCGTGCTGTTCCTTCAACAATTCCTCTAACCTGCCCCGGAAAGCAGGATCGGCCGCGGCCGCCCGGAGCTTTTCCTGCGACACGGTCTGCAACACCACCCACGGATTCTGAGTCAGTTCCCACAGCTCCGGATCCAGCTTCCCCCACAACTCATCCGATGAACGGTTCCAGGTCCAACGCAGGTTCAGGGCCAGCTCCTCTAGCTCCGGAAACGGTGATGCCTGTGCAGGAAGGCTCGTGTCGCTCATGAATCACTCCTTTAGGCCGCGGCGGATGCGGTTTCAAACGCCTTTGTCACGATGGCTTGCGCCTCCGCCTCGATGCGCTCCAGGTGCTCGCCGCCGCGAAAACTCTCGGCGTAGATCTTGTAGATTTCTTCGGTGCCGGACGGCCGGGCGGCGAACCAGCCGCCCTCGGCAATCACTTTGACGCCGCCGATGGCGTTGCCGTCTCCCGGCGCTTTAGTCAGAATCTTTGCAATCTTGTCCCCGGCAAGTGTCGTCGCACGAATGTGCTCGGGCGAGAGACTTTCGAGCGCGGCCTTCTGCTGCGCAGTAGCCGGCGCATCAATCCGCTCGTAGACCGGCTCGCCGAACTCCTCCGTTAAAGACCGGTAGATTTCTCCCGGATCCCGGCCCGCCCGCGCGGTGATCTCCGCCGCCAAAAGAGCCGCTATCAGGCCGTCTTTGTCGGTCGTCCACACCGTCCCGTCCAGGCGCAGAAATGAGGCCCCCGCGCTTTCCTCCCCCGTAAATCCGAGCGAACCAGCGAGCAAACCGTCCACGAACCACTTAAACCCTACCGGCACTTCGTACAGCCGACGCCCCAGCTTCTCCGCTACCCGGTCAATCATGCTGCTGCTCACTACGGTCTTGCCCACCGCAATGTCCTTCCGCCACTTCGGCCTGTTCGCGAATAAATAATGGATGCAAACGGACAGATAGTGATTCGGCGGCAGCAGCCCCGCACTGTTCGTTACCACACCATGACGGTCGTGGTCGGTGTCGCAGGCTACGGCGATATCGAATTTTTCCTTGAGACCGATGAGCCGCCGCATAGCGTAAGGAGACGAGGGGTCCATGCGGATCTTGCCGTCCCAATCCAGCGTCATGAAGCGGAAGGTGGGATCCACCGCGTTGTTCACCACCGTCAGATTCAGGCCGTAACGTTCGGCGATCGGTTCCCAATAGTGAACGCCCGCCCCTCCGAGCGGGTCCACCCCGAGCTTCAGCCCCGCGCTCCGGACTACATCCATATCGATTACGTTTGCCAGATCCCCTACGTATTCGGCCAGGAAGTCATGCTCTCGCGTACCCGGCGCCCGCAACGCCTTTTCAAACAAGATGCGCTGAACGCCCGCAAGACCCTTGGCCAGGAACTCATTGGCCTTTGTTTGCACAAACGACGTGGTCTGGCTGCTCGCGGGTCCGCCGTTCGGCGGGTTGTATTTGAATCCGCCATCGGGCGGCGGATTGTGTGACGGAGTGATGACGATACCATCTGCCAGGCCGGTTTTGCGTCCGCGGTTATAATTTAGAATCGCGAGCGAAACCGCGGGGGTCGGCGTGTACTCCCGGCCTTTCGAAATCACGATCTGTACACCGTTCGCTGCCAGCACCTCGAGGGCGCTGGCAAAAGCGGGCTCCGCAAGCGCGTGCGTGTCCGCTCCAATGAATAGCGGACCATCGATCCCCGCTTGCCTTCGATACAGGCAGATCGCCTGCGTAATCGCCAGGATGTGCCACTCGTTGAACGCGTGGTCTAGAGAAGAGCCGCGATGGCCCGATGTGCCGAACGAAACGCGTTGCTCGGGAATGCTCGCATCGGGACGTTCCGCGTAGTAGGCCGTCACCAGACGCGGAACATTGACCAGATCGGATGGAGTCGCCGGACGCCCGGCTGCCGGATTTGTGCTCATGTCTACAAGGTATCCTGAGGTCTGTGATGCCCGCCGCGTTCTCCGTGATGCAGAATACAAACGGTGATTTTGTGCCAGAATAGAGGTAGGGGTTTGGCTTCGTCAGTAGCTAAATAGCTTCCGCTCTGCTGTGAGCAGGGCTAAAATTGAAAAACTTGACGAGATGCCGACCGCAACTACCGAAAAACCCGCCACAGTAAAAGATAACCGGCAGAAGCTGCTCGAGCGCGCCATGTCGCGCCATCAATATTCCGGCAGCGCCCTCATTGAGGTTCTGCATACGGCCCAGGAGCTGTTCGGGTACCTCTCGCCGGAACTGCTCTCGACCATCGCCCACAAGCTCCGCCTTCCCCCCAGCCGCGTGCTGGGCGTAGCCAGTTTCTATCACTTCTTCTCCTTCGCGCCAAAAGGCGAGCATACTTTCGTGGTGTGCCTGGGAACCGCTTGCTACGTTGCCGGCGCCCTCGGCCTGGTAGAAACAATCGAGCACCGCTGCTGCAAAGCCGGCGCCACCAGTGCCGACGGCAAGGTCAGCTTCGAAACCGCGCGCTGCATCGGTTCCTGCGGCCTGGCGCCCGCCGTCATTTATGACGGAACGATCCTGGCCCGAGTCACGCCGCAGCGTCTCGGACGACAATTGGATGAATTGGGCGTGAAATGACCATCGAAGAACTGCACGAAGTGGAATCGAGCGAGCAGTCGCGGCAGGCCTCGCTCGCGAACCGCGTCCATTGCTGCACTGCCGCCGGCTGCCTCTCCTGCGGCGCCGAAGGTGTGCGCCGGGCCATCGGCGAGGAGATCGAAAAACGCGGAATCGGCGACCGCGTCGAGGTCTGCGGCACCGGATGCATGGGCATGTGCAGCCGCGGACCGCTGGTTCTCGCCTCTGGGCCGGGCAAAATGTGGGGTGCGCTCACGCCTGCCGACGCTCCCGCCGTACTCGATGTCAGTGCCGATCTGGCTGCCCGCGAAATCGACCGGAGTAGCCCGTTCTTCACCAGCCAGCACCGCATCGTGCTCGCCGGCAGCGGCCGTGTCGATCCCGAAAAGCTGGCCGACTACATCGCAGCCGGCGGTTATCGCGCCCTCGCCCAGGCCCTCACTGAAATGAAGCCCGCCGACGTCGTGAAGGAAGTCAGCCGGAGCGGTTTGCGCGGCCGCGGCGGCGCCGGCTACCCCACCGGCCTCAAGTGGGAGCTGGTCGCAAAACAGGTCGGTCCCACCAAGTACGTGGTCTGCAACGCCGATGAAGGCGATCCCGGAGCCTTCATGGATCGCAGCGTGCTCGAGGGCGATCCCCATCGCGTGCTCGAAGGCATGGCGCTCGCCGGATACGCAGTCGGGGCGCAGCAAGGCTTCATTTATGTGCGCGGTGAGTACGGCCTCGCCATTCAGCGCTTGCAGAACGCCATCAAGCAGGCCGAGCGTGAACATCTTCTGGGCGGCCGCATTCTCGACACCGGCTTCCAGTTCCGCATCGATCTCCGCATCGGCGCCGGCGCCTTCGTCTGCGGCGAAGAAACCGCCTTGATCGCCTCCATCGAGGGCAAGCGCGGCCAGCCGCGCCAGCGTCCGCCCTATCCGCCGGAATCCGGCCTCTGGAACGCGCCCACGCTCATCAACAATGTCGAAACTTTCGCCAACATTCCGCCCATCATCATCCAAGGCGGCGATTGGTACGCATCCATCGGCACCGAGAAGAGCAAGGGCACCAAGGTCTTCGCCCTCGCCGGCCACATCCGGAACACCGGCCTGATCGAAGTCCCCATGGGCACCACGCTGCGCACCATCCTGTTCGATATTGGCGGCGGCATCCCGAACGGCCGTTTCAAGGCCGCGCAAACTGGCGGACCCTCCGGCGGCTGCATCCCCGAGCAGTTTCTCGATAGCCCTGTCGACTATGAGTCGCTCGCCGCCATCGGTTCCATCATGGGTTCTGGCGGCTTGATCGTGATGGATGAGTCTTCGTGCATGGTCGATGTCGCCCGCTTCTTCATGGAGTTCTGCATGGACGAATCCTGCGGTAAGTGCATTCCCTGCCGCGCCGGCACGGTCGAGATGCATGACATCCTGCACCGCATGACCCGCGGCGAAGCCAATGAATCCGATCTCGCCCTCCTCGAAGAACTGGCGGCGCTGTTGCGCGATACCAGCCTCTGCGGCCTGGGCCAGACCGCGCCCAATCCCGTCATGAGCACATTGCGCTACTTCCGGTCCGAATACGAGGCCCACATTCGCGAGCGCCG